>NZ_JAKRVY010000002.1:300000-480123 GCF_023638055.1 Natranaeroarchaeum aerophilus
TCTCGACTTCGCGCTGTTGATGGCGGGGGATATGCTCTCGCCGTTTATCGGCGAGGAGGAGATCGATTCACAGAGTGACGCCTTTTCGCAGTGGATGATGAACCTCGCCTACGAGGAGTAGTCCGCGCTCGTAGCTTTATATTCTCTCGCGCTCTACTGACAGGTATGGCGCTAGAACGATTACGCACCCCGTCGCTGTCGGGCAGTGAAACCGAAGAAGCCGAGGAAACCCAGACCGAACCGGACGAGAAAGACGAACAGGAATCGAGCGGATCACGATTTGGCAAACTCAAGAAGACGCTCGGTGTCGCGTTCGCTGCCGTTGTGACAGTCGTTACATTCAGAAGGCTCCGGAATCGCGGCGACGACGAGTAGCGGTTACCGCCCTGCGAATCATTTTTGTAGATGTCCTATCAGTAGCTCCGTCACTGCCTCGGACTCCTCCTGATGGACCCAGTGGGTCGCCTCCGGAAAACGCTCGACGCGACCGTTCGAGCAGTACTGGCGGCTCATCGGTGCGAGATCTGGAATCAGTGCGGTATCTCGTTCTCCCCAGATGATGAGCGTCGGGGCGTCGACCTGCTCGCTGCCGGACGTGCTCCCCGTGAGTAGATCCGTCGGGTGAAGTCCGGCCGCACGGTACCAGTTGATGAGACCGGACAGCGAGCCTGCGGTCCGCCAGCTCGCACGGTAGCGCTCCATATCGACGGGTGAGAACGCGGTCGGTGAGCCGCTCTCCAGCAGGGCGTCGCTCAGCAGTCGGTACTCGTCGCGGGCGAGCGCCCATTCCGGAAGTCCCGGGAGCTGGAAGAAGAAGACGTACCAGCTCCGACGGAACTGTTCCACACTGGACCGCAGTGCTTCACGGAACGCGGCCGGATGCGGGACGTTGATGATACCAAGCCGGTGGACCACGGACGGATAATCGATCCCCAGCTCCCAGGCGACGATTGCCCCCCAGTCGTGGCCGATAACGTGCGCGGACTCTCGCCCCTCCGACTCGATGAGCGCCCGGATATCCGCGGTGAGGTCATCGATCCGATAGGCATCGGTACCCCGTGGCGAGTCGCTCAGGTTGTAGCCGCGCTGGTCCGGGACGACGACCCGATATCCGGCGTCGACGAGCGGCTCGATCTGCTCGCGCCAGCCGTACCAGAAATCCGGAAACCCGTGGAGCAAGACTACGAGCGGGTCCGCCGGATCACCAGCAGCTACGACGTGCAGGTCGACACCGTTGACTGTTCGTGTCGTCGATTCGACGTCTGGAGCGTCGAGCAGGCTCGCGTCGGTTCGCATAGCTCATACTTTGTGAATATCAATAAATGCGTTCGGATCGGTCCGGCGCTGGTAGGCGTGCTTAGCCGTCGCGCGGCTTAAGCCATCGGACCACATACCATCAGACGTGATATCGAATACAGGCGTTCTCAGGCGATTTCTGGGCGCTGAAACGGACGAGACGGAAACCGAAGCGGCTGATGACGGTGAGGAGCGACCCCCACCGAAGCTCCGATCGAAACTCGGCCTGTTTCTCGCTCTCGTTGTTCTGACCGCGCTTGGGGAGGCGACGGTCCGGGGAATCCGAAAACAGCGACGAAAACGAGCGGCCTGAGGTTAGTCCAGAGCCGATCCGGCGCGAATTATCTGTTCTTCGCCAAAGGCAGGCCCGACGAACTGGATCCCGACTGGCAGCCCGTCGACCTCGCCCGCCGGAACAGAGATTGCGGGGAGGTCGGCGAGGTTGACCGGTGTGGTGTTCGCATCGGCGAGGTACATCTTCAGCGGATCGTCGAGACTCTCGCCGAGCTCGAAGGGCGTGATCGGCATGGTCGGGCTGGCGAGGACGTCTGCCTCCGACAGTGCCTCGTCGAAGTCCTGTTTGACCCACGCCCGGGCGTCCTGGGCTTTCTTGTAGTACTTGTCCTGATAGCCCGCAGACAGAGCGAAGGTGCCAAGCAGGATGCGTCTTTTTACCTCGTCGCCAAAGCCCTCGCGTCGTGCCGCCGAGAACGCCTCGTTCCAGTTGCCGTCGAACCCGCCGGACTGGCCGTACCGGACGCCATCGAATCTGGCGAGGTTCGAGGAGGCTTCCGACATCGCGATCACGTAGTACGCTTCCACGGCGTGCTTGACCGAGGGAAGGCTCACTTCATGATAGCGTGCGCCCTGCGCTTCGAGTTTGTCGATGGCACTCCAGAACTGCTCGACGACGCCCTCGTCGGCCCCCTCGACGAGTTCGGTCGGGACGCCGATCCGGAGTCCGTCGACATCGCCGTCAGCTGCGGCGGCGTAGTCGGTATCGGGTCGCTCCCGTGTTGTCGCGTCGTTGGGATCCTCGCCAGCGATGACATCGAGCAGTTCGGCGGCGCCCTCGACGCTCGGGGCGAGCGGGCCAACCTGTTCCAGACTGTTGCCGTAGGCGATCAGCCCGTACCGCGAGACCAGCCCGTATGTGGGCTTGATGCCGACGACGCCACAGAAGGCGGCGGGACAACGCACCGAGCCGCCAGTATCGGTTCCCAGCGCAAGGTCGGCCTCACCAGCGGCGACCGCGGCGGCAGAGCCGCCGGAGGAGCCACCGGGGACGTGACCCGGCGCGGCAGGGTTGTCGGTCGCGCCGAACGCGGAGGTTTCGGTCGTCGTCCCCATCCCGAACTCGTCCATGTTCGTCTTGCCGTTGATCGTCGCACCCGCCTCTTTGAGACGTTCGACGACTGTCGCGTCGTAGGGCGGGACGTACTCGTCGAGCATCGCGGAGCCACAGGTCGTCCGGACGCCCTCGGTAGAGATGTTGTCCTTGACCGCGACGGTTTTTCCTGCAAGTTGCCCCTCACCCTCACCGTCGATCCGTTCTTCGGTAATGTAGACGTTCTCGGTCATGAGACGTTCGGACCCTTGAAGTAGCCGTCCTCACTCGATTCGGCGTTCGACAGCGCTTCCTCCTGTGTCAGACTTTCGCGCTCTTCGTCCGGTCGCATCACGTTTACCAGTTCGGCCTCCCGATCGACCTCGGGCACGTCCTCGATCGTCTCGAAGTAGTCGAGGATGTCGGCGAACTGCTCGGCGAACTGGTCGACCTCGTCGTCGTCGAGATCGACCCGCGCGAGCTCCGCGACGTGACGGACGGTGTCGGGTCCGGCGGGATGGTCGCTCATACACGAGGTCACTGGTGGATCGGGAGTAAGGGTTTCGATCCGTCCACTTGGTCGTGCCGATCGGTCGTGCGCGGGTGTGTCCATACCGCGGTAGGTTTAAGTTGCTGACGTTGCAACAGAAGATTGCATTACAGCGTTTTCCGCCCGCAGTCACCCCCCAAAAGCAATGACTGACACTACGATTCGAGAGCACTCGAATACGCGCGAGCACGCGCGAAGACAGAAGAAAGAACAGACTAGAGAAGACGGCGAGGAACGACTGGACTGTCCGGAATGTGACGGTCAACTGGTCTCCGACGAGGAGCGCGGTGAGACCGTCTGTGTCGATTGTGGTCTCGTCGTCGACGAGGACGAGATCGACCGCGGCCCGGAGTGGCGTGCGTTCGACTCCAAAGAAAAGGACCAGAAGTCCCGCGTCGGCGCACCGACGACGAAGATGATGCACGACGACGGACTGTCGACGAACATCGGCTGGCAGAACAAGGACGCCTATGGCCGGTCGCTCTCTTCCCGCCAGCGCGAGAAGATGGAGCGGCTTCGAACGTGGAACGAACGGTTCCGAACCCGCGATGCAAAGGAACGCAATCTCAAGCAGGCGCTGGGCGAAATCGATCGGATGGCCAGCGCGCTGGGCCTGCCAAAGAGCGTCCGGGAGACGGCGAGTGTCATCTACCGGCGTGCGCTCGACGAGGATCTGCTCCCGGGCCGGTCGATCGAGGGCGTCGCGACCGCGTCGCTGTACGCCGCGGCCCGACAGGCTGGAACGCCACGCAGCCTCGACGAAATTAACGCAGTGAGTCGGGTCGATCGTTCCGAAGTCGCCAGGACGTACCGCTATATCGTCCGCGAACTCAACCTGGAGATCCAGCCCGCCGATCCCGAACAGTACGTCCCCCGGTTCGCATCGGATCTGGAGATCACGGAGGAAGCGGAACGGCGCGCCCGCGACCTGCTCAAAACCGCCAAGAAAGAGGGGATCCACAGCGGCAAGAGCCCGGTCGGCCTCGCCGCCGCCGCCGTCTACGCCGCATCGCTTCTGGTCAACGAGAAAGTGACCCAGAACACGGTCAGCGAGGTGGCGAACATCTCCGAAGTGACGATCCGGAACCGGTATCACGAACTGCTCGAAGCCGACGGTCACGCCCCCGACTGAGCGAGTTCGTCTTCTCCGCTGGTCTCCCGTGCCGAAAGCGACGGCTACAAACGGCACCTGCCCCAGGCGAGAGGTATGGAGACCACTCGACACTTCGTTGCGACCGTCTTCGTGGTCCACGACGGCGCAACGGCGTTACACGAGCACGAAAAGCTGGACATGTGGCTCCCGCCGGGCGGGCACATCGATCGCGACGAACTACCACATGAAGCGGCACTCAGAGAGCTCGAGGAGGAGACGGGGCTGGATGTCGAGCTGATCAGCGAGGCCGAGGGTGTGGAATCCGATACTGCTCGCCCCCTTCCACAACCCGAGCAGTTCAAGCTCGAAGACATCGACCGGCTCGACGGTGCGGTCGCCCACCAGCACATCGACTTCGTCTACTACGCCAGAGCGGCTGACCGGGTGATGAGTCCGGCTGAGGGGGAGGCCGGTTCACAGGCATGGGAGTGGTTCACCGAATCCGACCTCCGCGACCGTCGCGAGGAACTCGAAGCGGATGTCGTGGCGGCTGGGATCGACGCCATCGAGACTGTCGAAGAGTAGTCCACAACGCGAGCACGGAGGGGGATTTCCGCTACAGCGATACGTCGCCCGACCCCTCCGCCATCTCCAGGGTTCGTTTCGCGAGCCGTGGAACGCCCTCGCGCATCTTCGGATAGAGCGGGTCGGCGGCGTTGCCCTCCAGATGGCGGCGGAAGAACATCTCGCCGAGCGCGGCCATCTTGTAGGCGGCCAGTACCCGGTAGAATCGAAGATCCCCAGCCTCGATGCCACTTTGCTTCTCGTATCGGTCGATCAGCTCTCCCCGGGACAGATACCCCTCCTTTGCGGTAAAGGTCGGCATCAACTCGGGGATCGGCGGGTCGGGATCGGCGGGATCCTGCCAGAACAGAAGCAGGAGGCCGAGATCGGTCAGTGGGTCACCGAGTGTCGAAAGTTCCCAGTCGAAGACGGCGGTCAGTTCGGGTGGTGTCCCCTCCGCGAACATGAGATTGTCGAGTTTAAAATCGCCGTGGACCAGCGTGTGCGGGTGCTCCTCGGGGGCGTGCTCGGTGAGCCACGACATGAGCTCGTACACTTCCGGTACTTCTCGCTCCTCGCCGGTGACGTCGAAGGCCCAGGTGAACTGCTCAGACCAGCGCCGGACCTGGCGCTCGGTAAAGCCTGCAGGATAACCGAAGTCGTCGAGACCGACCGCCGCAGGATCGACCGAATGAATCGCCGCGAGCGTGTCGATCACCTCCGTGCTCAGTTCGTTTCTGGCCGCCGGGGTCTGGAACCGCTCGGGCTCTTCCGTCCGGAGCACGTCGCCGTGCTGGCGCTCCATCAGGTAAAAGGCCGCGCCGAGAACGTCCTCGTCCTCACAGGCACGTACGGTCGTCGGAACCGGCACCGGCGTCTCCTGTAACGCGTCCATGACCCGATACTCGCGGGTCACCTCGTGGGCCGTCTCGGCCGTCTCACCGGCAGGCGGGCGGCGGAGCACCAGCTCGCGGTCGCCCCACTCCACGAACAGCGTCTCGTTCGAGTGACCCTGCTCGTGACGCATCACGTCGAATCGCTCAGCGGAATCGAGCTCGTCCGTGAGATAGGCCGAGAGCGCGTCCTCGTCGACGATCCGGTCCAGATACTCCTCGCTCACGTTGATCCACCATCCACGAGTTTGTCGTTCATAGTTCTGCATTGTCGACCGTTATCAAATAGCTTGGGTGAGAGACCCCGGGAACACGCTTTTCACGGCTTACAATAATGAACGAATATGAAGTTCACGTACGATGACCCAAAGCGAGGGCGAGCGGTCGCCGAACGGACCCGCAAGTTCGTCGACGAGGTCGTCCTGCCGGTCGAACGCGAGTATCTCGGTCGTGGGCCAGTCCCCAGCGAGGAGATCGAACGCCTCCGCGATGCGGCGCGCGAGCGCGACCTCTACGCGCCGCAGGTCCCCGAGGAACACGGCGGGCTCGGACTGGACTTCCGAGAGATGCTTCCCGTATTCGAGGCGGCGGGGCGCAGTTTGCTCGGCCCGGCCGCACTGCGCTGTTCCGCGCCCGACGAGGGGAACATCCACACCATCGAACTGGTGGGGACCGACGACCAGAAAGAGCGCTGGCTCGACCCCCTCGTCGCCGCTGACGCCCACTCGGCGTTCTCGATGACCGAGCCGCCACAGGGCGGTGGCTCGGACCCGAAGATGATTGCCACGACCGCCGAAAAAGACGGCGACGAGTGGGTGATCGACGGCCACAAGTGGTGGACCACCGGCGGGAGCGAGGCCGACGTGCTGATCGTGATGGCGCGAACCGATCAGGACGCCCACCCGTACTCGGGCACCTCGATGTTTCTCGTCCCCACCGACGCCGAGGGGGTCGAGATCGTCCGCGATATCCCGCATCTCGGCCCCGACCTCGTGGAGATCGGCCACGCCGAGGTCAAGTACCACGGCGTCCGCGTCCCCGAAGAGAACCTGCTGGGCGCAGAAAATGCCGGGTTCGCAATCGCCCAGCAACGCCTCGGCCCCGCACGGCTGACCCACTGCATGCGATTCCTCGGGATGGCCGATCGCGCGCTGGACATCGCGACGGCCTACGCCAGCGAGCGCGAGGCATTTGGCGAACCGCTCGCCGAGAAACAGGCGATCCGCTTCGACGTCGCAGAGCATCGGATCCAGCTCCACGCCGCCCGGACGATGGTCCGCCACGCCGCCGAGCGGATCCGACAGGGTGAGGACGCCCGGATCGAGGTGGCGATGTGCAAGACGTTCGCCGCGAACGCCACCCAGCAAGCGGTCGATTCGGCGCTCCAGTACTGCGGCGGGACGGGGATCAGTCGTGATCTGCCGCTCGCGGACTTCTACGAGAGCGTCCGCCAGTTCCGCATCATCGACGGCGCGGACGAGGTCCACAAACGCTCCATCGCTCGCGAGGTGTTCGCGGACCCACCGATGGAGGAGTTGGAGACGATTACGCGGTTTGGAGAGTAGTCGGAGACGTGTTGGGTTGCTTACGATTACAGAATGCAGTGCAAGATACAGGGTGTGTACATATCACTCATGAATGTCTACTACGGTAACAGACCAGTATCTCGTTCTTTCACGATTTCACTCCCAACGGGTGGTTCTTCGGCTACTCTGACGATAGCTGGAAGTTCCTCCTCGAAATGGACTATCACACGATACGATACCGCTTCATCAACTTCTTCACATTCGTCTCTTCCATCATGCTGTCTAGTAAGTTCGATATGTAGCTTATCATCCTCTACATCATAGACTGGTTCTTCAAGATGTGCATCATAGCACATGTCTCCAGTTGAATACACACCACTCGCATATACTGCATTATCACTGAAACGTACTCTTGGATCGTCATCGGGTCTCTTATCAACGCCAACGCCGGTTTCAAATTCGACATTAGTAATTTCTGCAGCCCGGTTGAGGTTCCCAATACACCCAGACGCGCCAATAGAGATGGAGAGTCCAACGCCAGCAAGCAACTGCCTTCTGTTCATAATAAAACTAGAACCGTCGTTGCATAAATGTCTTCTACTGACCCGACTGGAGTGAACAGTTCGCACAGCTACTGATCGGTTGGTTCATCTGGATCTATGCGAAATCAACACCGACCGACTGCTGACTTCATCCTCTGTACTGACCGATCCGGTCTGATCGAATCCGAAAATAACTCAATGCAAGACTCGCGCCCTATATTTTGCACGCTGTTCCTGACAGAAGGTTCCATAACGGGCTCAACGACGTCATCTCCCGATACTATAATTGTTGAAGTGTGTTACTATAGTTTTCGAAGTTTAGTGCTACGGTGACCGAATAGCCAACAGCAACTCACCCGAGGATCCGTAACAGGCGCTCCATCCCGTACCACGACGCGGCGGCGAGCACGCTTGACCAGAGCACGAGACTCCCGGTCATCCAGCCGAGCACTCGACGACGCGAGGAGCCGAAGGCCAGTCCCAACACGGCTGCGAGATGCGCGCCAGTCGTCACCGGCGCGGCCAGTGCGACGCCGGGCAGGCCGTATTTGTTCCAGATCCGGCGGGCACGCCGAATCGTCTTCGAATCGCTATCGTCAGTTGGGTCGCCATACCGGCGTCGAACGAAATCGAGACTCCAGTCGGAGGCCACGACCACGAGATACACAGTAGAAAGGTTGCCGGTCGCCGCGGCGAGTCCGACGAGGATGGGGTCGAGCCCGACGGCGACGCCGAAGGGGATGACCACGAGCACCTCGACAACGGGGATCGCCGCGAAGACGAACACCAGCAGGTACGCGAGGAAGCCGTCCGCGCGGTCGATCGTTTCGAGCCCGGCGAGGAGGTCCATACTACACCACCCGCGAGCGGATGTACTGGGTCACGTGGTTGTCCATTCGGCGTTTGAACCCGGCCTGTCGAGCGAGTCGATCGAGTTCGCGACCCACCAGACTGCCGTACTGGACGGCCTTCTTCTCGCGGAATGCGATACTGTCGGGGACGAACTCGCGGGCAGCAAGACGGAAGGCTCGCTTTCGTTCGCCCCGGTCGTCGACGAGCGAGTCGGCGGGTAGTTTGAGCGCCGTCTCGACGACGTTGTCGTGGAGCAGGGGCGCGACGGGCTCGAGCCCCGCCGCGCGGAGCGCGAGGACGTCCCGTTCGAGCTGGTTGGGCAGCGTGGCGATCAGCTCGCGCTGCGCGCCGCGGACGGTGTCAGCGTCGACCCGCGGATCGTCGGGTGCCCGGGCGACTTTCGCGTAGCCGCCGAATAGCTCGTCGGCACCCTGGCCGACCGCGAGGTACTCGTAGCCGTCCGCACGGGCCTGCTCGGCGACGAGGTACAGCGGGAGCGCGATCTGGACCGCCATCGCATCCGGGCGGCCGATCGCCCGGGCGACTTCGGGGACGGCACGCTTGAGGACCTCCTGAGTGAACTCGACGCTCCGGAGCTCCCTGTCCATCGCCGCGGCTGCCGTCCTGGCCGCCTCGCGGTCGTGGCTCCCGTCGAAGCCGCCGACGTACAGCGGGGCGTCGAAGTTTGCGGCGACGACCGACGAATCGACGCCGCCCGAAAAAGCGATGGCAACTGATTTGGGATCGTCGGGACGGGCTGCCGCGATGCCCTCGCCGATAGCGTCGACGAGGTCGCTGACTGCCTCGCGTTCGTGCTCGTACGGTTCGGGATCGGGAAGCGACCAGAGCTGCTGTGGCTCCTCGCCGTCCCGCCTACGGTGACCGGCGGGAAAGGAATTCGGCTCTTCGAGATCAGTTCTGTCCGGTGACCAGTTGGGGGGCGCAGTCGGCACTCGGTCCTCGACAAAGAGCGGATATCGGCCGAGAATGTCACGCACGAGCGCGCCGTCGACGCGACCGGCAAAACCCGCCGTTCCGGGCAACGGATTGCCGGTATCGATCGCACGCCGAACGAGATCGGGATCGGCCCCCTGCACTATCAGAACAGCTCCCGGAGTCGGCTCTTGACACGTCGTTTCGCTCCGCCTGCGGCCTGTCGGAAGCTGATCCGCCAGGGGGTTCGTTTTCCGGCGACCTCTGTTCGGCCCGCAGCGACGGCATCGAGGATCGCGTCGACATCACGTTCGTCGGTGTCGATCAGCGTGACCGCCTGTCCGACCATCTCGCTGATATGGGCGTCGCTACCTGCCGTCATCGGGAGATCGTACTCCGTGGCGAAGGTGCGGGCCTGTCGGTTGCCCCGACCGGTGAGCAAGCGGGAGTTGTACACCTCGATCGCGTCGGCCGTCGCGAGCGCCTCGGGCGTGATGTTGGCCATCACGCCGCTGCGTGACTCCTGGTAGGGATGTGGTACGATCGCGATCCCGCCCTGTTCGTGAATCCGGTCGAGCGTCTCGCCAAAGGACAGGCCGGGCGGGATGGCCTCCTCGATGCCGAGTCCAAGGACGTGGCCCGCGCGGCTGGTGATCTCGATCCCCGGAATGCCCACCAGTCCGTACTCGGGGGCCTTACGGACGGCCTCCAGACTGGCGTCGATCTCGTCGTGATCGGTGACGGCGATGGCGTCCAGTCCGACGGCCGCTGCCTGTTCGAGCAGCAGGTCGACCGGGTCGCGACCGTCGTGGGAGAGCTCCGAGTGAGTGTGTAGCTCGACCGATAGCACACCCTGTCGTTCCGGGTGTACCGACAAAAACACCTCGGTACGGGCAGAGACCGACGCGCTGGTGCTACAGAACTGTCACGAACGCCGGCTCGAACGTGTTGCCGTAGGTATGATTGAGGATGACGTAGGTGACGACACCGAGGACGAGACTCAGGATCCACGAAGCGGCGGCGATCCGGCCGACCTGTGCGTGGCGCGTGTCCCGCAGTTCGCTCGGCGTGTGCGAGAGTCCGAGCAGGAGTGCGTAGACCACGACGGGCATCGCCAGTCCCGACAGCAGGATGTGGATCGCAAGCATGATGAAGTAGGCAAGGGCAACGAGGTCAGGGGCAGCGTCGGCGATGGCTTTCTGTCCCCCGCCGCCGACCTTCGGGAGATACAGTACGAGGAAGACGAGGATCAGGGCAAAGGCAGACCCCATCGCTTTCCGGTGTTTGTCAACCTCACCGTTGCGGATCCAGTACCACCCAGCGACCAGACAGATCGTCGCCAGCGTGTTTACCGCCGCGATAGCGTGGCCCAGCAGGTCAACGCCGGACTCGGTGATGTTCGGATACGGGAACCAGCCGCCAAAGGTTCCGGCCACCAGCAGGTAGCCGACGACCGTCAGGAGGACCGTCAGTTCGTTCACTCGACCCTTGATCGGTCGGGCGGGTGTCGCTGTCGCCATACTGGGGGGCTTGGGAGCCCCCCGGTATTTTCCTGTCGTTTCCGGAGAGGGTCCGACAGGTAGAGCCGGATCGTGATCAAAGTATAAACGAATCGCTAGCAAACTATCGTGTATGAGTGCCGAACAACAGCGGACCATCCGGTGTCTCGTGGCCAAGGTCGGCCTCGACGGCCACGACCGGGGGGCACACGTGATCGCCCGTGCGTTCCGCGATGCCGGGTTCGAGGTGATCTACTCCGGACTGCACAAAGCACCCGACGAGATCGTCCGGGCCGCGGTTCAGGAGGACGTCGACGTACTCGGGATCTCGATCCTCTCGGGAGCACACAACACGCTCGTCCCGAAAGTCGTCGAGGGACTCAAGGAGTACGGGGCCTTCGAGGACACCCTATTACTCGTCGGCGGCGTGATCCCGGACGACGACAAGGCGGCTCTCAAAGCTGAGGGCGTTGCCGAGGTGTTCGGCCCGGGAACGGAGCTCGAAGAGACGATAGAGTTCGTGCGAGAGAACGTGCCCGAGCGATGAGCGACACGAGGATGGAACTGGTCGATGACCTGCTTGCGGGCGACTATCGCGCCCTCGCAAGGGCAATTACCACGATCGAGAACCGTCAGGATGGGTATCGGGACCTCGTTGCCACACTGCACGAACACACCGGGAACGCCGAAGTGATCGGGATCACGGGCAGTCCGGGCTCGGGCAAGTCGACGCTCGTGGACAAACTCGCGCTCGCCTACCGCGAACGCGGCGAACGGGTTGGTATCGTCGCCGTCGACCCCTCATCGCCGTACACCGGCGGTGCCGTCCTCGGGGACCGGATCCGGATGGCCTCCTCGGTCGGCGACATGGATGTCTTCGTCCGCTCGATGAGTGCCCGTGGGAGCCTTGGCGGGCTCTCAATGGCGACCGCGGACGCCGTCACGGCGTTCGACGCCTTCGGGATGGATCGGGTGATCATCGAGACGGTCGGCGCGGGACAGAACGAGATCGATGTCGTCCGCGCGGCCGACACCGTCGCCGTGCTCGTCCCGCCGGGAAGCGGTGACACCGTCCAGACGCTCAAGGCCGGGATTCTCGAAATCGCGGATGTCTTCGTGGTCAACAAGGCCGATCTGGACGGCGCGGATCGCACCGTCACGGAGCTACGGGAGATGGTCGGGCTGGGCAATGACGTGACCCCGATCCTCGATCACAGCGGAAAGCAGGGACGCGGAGCGGGAGACGTGGCGGCCGGTGACACGACGCCGGACAACGGGGCGGCAGACACCACGACCGCCGACGCGACGCCGAACGACGAGGCGGGGTGGACGCCGCCGATCGTCGAGACGGTGGCGACGCGGGGCGACGGCGTCGACGAGCTGATCGCGGAGTTCGAGGCCCACGCGAGCTATCTCGACGGAACCGGCCGCCGGGCGGAGCGCGAACGGACGCGCTCGGCCGAGGAGCTCCGGCGGCTCCTGCGAAGCGATCTCAACGGGCTGGTCGAAGCGGAGATCGAACGCCGTGGGGGCATCGACGCGCTGGTCGACGAAATCGTCGATGGGCGACAGGACCCCTACTCGCTGGCGGACAGCCTACTCGCTCCGGTCGAAGACTGTCTTACGGAGCGGACCGACGAGTGAACGGGTTTCCTGAGCGATTTTTATAAGTTCCCAGCGGTCGAACAGGAGCCTATGAAGCTCCGAACAGTACTCGCTGGAGCGGTCGGCGCGCTCGGAACCGCGGCAGTGGTAAACGCCGCACTCACTCGACGAGCCGACGAGCTACCGCCAGCGATCGAGGGCGAGCAGCAGACGTACCGCTGGCGGGGGATGGATGTCGCCTATACGGAACGAGGCGATCCGGACGACCCCGACCTCCTCTTGCTCCACGGCGTCAGTGCGGCGGGATCGAGCCACGAGTTCGCCGAGGTGGTCGACGAGTTCGCCGAGGACCACCACGTACTCGTGCCCGATCTGCCCGGATTTGGCCGGTCGGACCGGCCGCCGCTGATCTACTCGCCGACGTTGTACGAGGGCTTTGTTGCCGACTTTGTCAGGGACAACACCGAGAACCCCACGGTAGTCGGGTCGTCGCTAACGGGGGCATATCTCGCAGCAGCAGCAGGCAAGCCGGACGTTGAGGTCGCACGGCTGATCCTTATCTCGCCGACGACCGAGACGATGCCGGGCCAGCGCACCTGGCTTCGGTCGCTGTTGCGTGCACCACTCGTTGGCACGGCGATCAACAACCTCGTAACGAGCAAACCGGCGATCCGGTATTTCAGCGCCGATCACGGCTACTACGATCCGAACGAGGTCACCGAGGAGCAGGTCGAGTACCAGTGGCAAAGCGCCCACCAGCCCGGCGCACGGTATGCCCCGGCCTCTTTCATCAGCGGGTATCTCGATCCCGACATCGATCTCACCGAGCAACTCGACGAGCTTGACGTCCCGACGACGCTTGTCTGGGGGCGCGAAACCGAGACGACGCCGCTCTCGGAGGGACGGGCACTCGCAGAACAGTCGGACGCACGGCTGGTTGTCGTCGATTACGCCCGATTGCTCCCGCACGCCGAACACCCCGAAACGTTCGCTCAACTGCTCCGCGAGGAGCTATCGCTTCCTGAAGGCGAGTAGGCGCTCGCCGGTCGTCTTGCTTTCTGCGACCTCGACGGTAACGCGGTAGCCGACGGAAATCGACTCGGGATCGACGCCCTGTACCTGCCCAGTCAGTCTGACCGACCCAAAATCGGCAATCGCGAGGACGTACGGTGCATCGTCCGCGAAGGCCGGGGCTGGTACTTCAGTACGCGTATACGTGTCGATCGATCCGACGTCAGGCAGTGGCGTCTTCCGAAGGGTGTCGTCGCCACACTCCGGACAGAGCCGACGCGGCGGGAGCGAGCCGTGCCCCTCGGGGCATTCGAGGTAGTAGCCCTCACCCTCCGCAATCGCATCGATGACGTCATCGTACCCCCGATCGCGCACGCTCTCGGTTCCGTCGCTCATCGGGCCACCTCCAGGACGTGAACGATCGCGCTGGCGACGGTACCACCCGCGTTGTGCGTGACGCCAACAGTCGCATCGGGGACTGCGTCGCTGTTGACGTGATCACCGCGCAGGAGTTTGACCACGTCGGCGATCTGACCGACGCCGGTCGCGCCGACTGGATGGCCCTTCGCCTTGAGGCCGCCCGAGAGGTTCACCGGGACTGCGCCTTCGGCAGTGGTCTCACCCCGCCGTGCCGCACCAATCCCCTCGCCCGGTTCGTAGAGGCCGAGCGACTCGATGGCGAGCACCTCCGCGATCGTAAAGCAGTCGTGCACCTCGGCGAGGTCGATCCGATCCCCGTCGATCCCGGCGTCCTCGTAGGCCTCGGCGGCGGCAGCGTCCGCAGCAGGCGACGTTGCAAGATGCTCGCGATCGTGTAATGCGATCCGATCGCCACCCTGTCCGGTGCCGGTGATCGCGACTGGGGCGTCGAGATCGTGTTCCCGGGCGTACGCCTCGCTGACGAGTACTGCCGCACTCGCGCCGTCGCTGATCGGACAGGAATCGTAGAGACCGAGCGGTGAGGATACCATCGGCGCGTCCAGCACGTCGTCGATTGTGATCTCACGCTGGTACTGTGCGTGCTCGTTTTCGATCGCATTGGCGTGGTTCTTGACCGCAATGTGGGCCAGATCTTCGCGCGAACCGCCGAACGTCTCGAAGTAGGCCTGCGCCATCAGCGCGTACGCGCCGGGGAAGGTCATCCCGTGTCGAACCTCCCAGAGATCGTCGGCCGCGATGGCCAGCGCTTCGGTCGCTCCTGCAGTTCCGAGGTTCGTCATCCGTTCCGCCCCGCCGACCAGCAGCACGTCCGCTTCGCCGTTCCGAACGTCCCGGACGGCTTGCCGAACCGCGGCCCCGCTTGACGCACAGGCAGTTTCGTACCGCGTTGCCGGTGCCTGCACGCCAGCGGCCTCCGCCATCATCGGCCCCTGATGACCCTGCTGCTCGGCGAGTTCGCCCATGAAGTTTCCGTAGTAGACCCCCTCGACGTCGTCGTGCTCGACCCCCGCGTCGCGGATCGCCTCCTGTGCGGCATCTCCGAAGAGGTCTCGCCCCGTCCGTTCGGGTGCCCGACCGAATGCAGTGACACCCACTCCCGCCACTCGTGGACCTGTCATACGCTACCTAGATCACGAGCCGCATTTATTCCCTTGGGTGGCCCTCATATTCTTTGGCACCCGTGATATTTCGGTGGTTTCTATACTCTCCGGCCCAACTAACTACTATGAGTGAGGAGACCATACTACCCGATCAACACCGGAAGTCGAGCCCGTGGCCCATGTTGATCGCGCTCGGCGTCGTATTCTCCGAAGTGGGGATCGTCCTCGGTCTGGTTCCGGTTGCTATCGGCGGCCTTCTGCTGTTGCTTGGGAGCGTCGGTGGCATCCTTCGGGAGACGGAGTACGTTGCTAGCCCATGGACGGTGTTTGTCGGTCTCTCGGCGCTGCTGGTGGCAATCGGAGTCGGGCTGTTTACGTTCGCGGGCGGGACGATCACCCAGAGCCTGACGATCTCGGCAGGCAACAGCGGAATCGCAGTTCGCGGGCTATCGATCGCGACGGCGGGACTGATCGGTATCGTACTCACGCCGATCTTGCGCGCCCGATTGCCCGAGCAGCCGACGATCTAACAGAGAGATCACATCGAAGCAGAATCTATTTCAAAGAGCGAATACTACCGAGGGCCAATGTCACGAGAGATTTTCGATCGGGATACACTGCTCGACCTGACGGTCAACTTCATCCCGCTCGGTATTCTGGCTGTGTTTATCGCACTGTACGTCGCGCTTAACCCGTGGGGCTGGGATCCCCTCTTCAGTACGCTCCAGTTCGGCCTCATCACGATTACGTTCGTGTTACTCGCCGTCCTCACCTACCTTTCCGGGAAGGCGATCGAGGGAGACGAACGGCGCTTCGGCGGCGGCGAACACTGATTTTCTCTCTGCAATCTTTCACCTTCCGTCCCCGAAACAGAGCTGAAATAACGAACCTTTCTTTACCCCGCAATACAGAGGGTATTCATATGGTAAACGGACAAGTGGTGCTGACGGCGTTCATGGGGCTTTTCCTCGTCGCCGTCGTCGCCTGGCTGACCCGCCTGGATAGCTGGCGTACGTACTCGCCAGCCGGAGGCGGCGGCTACGGTGACGACTCCGCGACGGTCCATTCAGAAAAGCCAAGCGGCGTGATCAGGTGGCTGACGACTGTCGATCACAAGGATATCGGCATTCTCTACGGTGCCTATGCGGTCGTCGCGTTCGCCTGGGGCGGGCTTTCCGTGATGGTGATGCGACTGGAACTCTCTTACCCAGGCACGACGATCATCAGCGCGGACACGTACAACGCCCTGTTGACCTCCCACGGGATTACGATGCTGTTCCTCTTCGGGACGCCGATCATCGCGGCGTTCGCGAACTATCTCCTGCCGTTGATGATCGGAGCAGATGACATGGCGTTTCCGCGGATCAACGCGATCGCGTTCTGGTTGCTCCCGCCGGCAGCGCTTCTCGTCTGGGCTGGGCTGATATTCGGCCCGTTCGTCGACGGGATTGCAGGCGCGCAGACATCGTGGACGATGTATCCACCGCTTTCCGCCGACTCGACCGTCGCCGGAACGCCGGCCGGTGACGCGGGCGCGCTCAACCCCGGTGCCGACCTGATGATGCTCGGGTTACATCTCTCGGGGATCTCCGCAACGATGGGCGCGATCAACTTCATCGCGACGATCTTCACCGAGCGCGGCGAGGATGTCGGCTGGCACAACCTCGATATCTTTTCGTGGACGATGCTCACCCAGTCCGGACTGATCCTGTTTGCGTTCCCGCTGCTCGGTAGCGCACTGCTGATGTTGCTGGCCGACCGGAACCTCGATACGCTGTTTTTCGATCCAGCAGGTGGTGGGCCGATCCTCTGGCAACATCTGTTCTGGTTCTTCGGCCATCCGGAAGTGTACATACTGGTGCTTCCGCCGATGGGGATCATTAGTTACGTGCTCCCACGCTTTGCGGGCCGGAAGCTGTTCGGCTTCAAATTCGTCGTCTACTCGACGCTGGCGATCGGCGTCCTCTCGTTCGGGGTGTGGGCCCACCACATGTTCGCGTCCGGGATGGACCCCCGACTCGAATCGGCGTTCATGGCGGTGACGTTATCGATTGCGATACCGAGCGCAGTGAAGGTGTTCAACTGGATTACGACGCTGTGGAACGGCTCGATCCGGCTGAACGCCCCGATGCTGTTCTGTCTCGGCTTCGTCTCGAACTTCATCATCGGCGGCGTCACCGGCGTCTTCCTCGGTGCTGTGCCGGTCAATCAGGTACTCCACGAGACCTACTACGTCATCGGGCACTTCCACTACATCGTGATGGGCGCGATCGGTTTCGCCGTCTTCGCGGGGCTGTACTACTGGTTCCCGCTCTACACCGGGCGCATGTACCAGCAACGGCTGGCCAAGTGGCACTTCTGGCTCTCGATGATCGGGACGAACCTCACGTTCTTTGCGATGATCTTCCTCGGCTACGGCGGGATGCCGCGCCGGTACGCCAACTACCAGCTGACGATCGGTCCCGAGGCGCTGTTTACCGACCTTCACCAGTTCACCACGATCGGGGCGATCATCCTCATGATCGGCCAGATCATCTTCGTCTACAACTTCATCATCTCGTGGCTCGAAGGCCCGAAGGTCCGCGACGGCGATCCGTGGAACCTCGACGAACACGGCATGAAGACCAGAGAGTGGGAGTGGTTCGAGCAGAACAAGATCCTCCCCATGACTGATGGTGGTGAGCCCGTCGACGACGGTGCTGGCGGGAGCGCCGACGTCAAAGAGGAGTGACTACTCCCACGACTGAAGTCGTGGGCTTTCTCCTTGATTTCGTGTAACAGGGGCAACCGTGACGGAAACCGTACGGGCGATCGGTGACGACGCCGAGGAAGGCGATGCAACTCCGAAGTCGCCCGCAGGGTTGATGCGGGCGTCTGTCGAGGGGAACTGGCCCGAGGCCGTAGAGTTCACGGTCATTGATGGCCACGGTGAGCAGGAGACGGTACGTCTCGATGGGGCGAGACGCAATAACGACTGCTTATCCGCCGATCGTGAACAGCAACAGGTTATTGAACGCCGGGCCGAGTCCGACCGCAGCGACGACTACCAGCATAAGGCGAGCGAACACGGGGTCGTCCTTGACGAACTCGCGAAACAGGACGACGATGGCCGCGGCCAGTCCGACCTTGACGAGGACGAACAGCCAGCCAGCGCCGAGTAGCTCGGCGGTCGGGAGTAGTTCACCTGCCTCCAGAATGTATCGCGACAGCGGCGTCCGTTCGTGGGCTCCGAGAACATCGTACCCGACTGCCGTCGTGACGCCGTCAAACGCGTGCCCGGCGACCACGAGGGCCCCCGCTGGCCCGGTGACTGCGGCTGATTCAGTGAAGACCACGCTGAGCGTGATCCAGACGACACCAGTAACGACCACCGACACGACGACAGCGATCACTGGCCAGAACGGGGAGAACGTCCCCGCTCCGATGCCCTGGTAGATCGAGAGCATGCCGAACGTGATCGCAACTGCCGTGCCGATCACGCCCAGTCGGCGGTCGGCGGAGCCGTGTGGTCGAATTTCGGCAACGAGTTCCGCAAACGCCCACGCCAGCCCCGTAACGATCGCCAGGGTCAGATAGACGCCGGGTGCCTCGAACAGGGGCGCGATCGCCGGGGGATACGTCCCTAGCTGTTCGAGTCCGTGAAGGATCCCGCCGGTCGCCATCCACGGCGCGAACGCCGCCACGGTCCAGTTCGTCACCGGGGGCCGGAGCAAATAGAGTAGCCCGGCGACGCCGACCGATCCGACGAGCAACCCGATCAGATACGGTAGCGGCGGGATAGCGAGGCCCTCGGGGAGTACCATAGTCCCAACACCGGAGCGGAACTGGTGAAAAGCTTACGATTACTTATCCGCCGAAACAATCTCTGTCGGTGATTCCCACGGTCGCTCGACGCTCTCGCCGAACAGCTCCCGCATCAGCGTGACGATGCTCTCGGGCGGGAACTGGCCCCGTTCGGTCACAATCGCGTCGACGTACCGCGGCGGCGTCACGTCAAAGGCCGGGTTATCGACGGCGAGCGGAGGCATATCACCTGGTGTCTGAACGTCCTCTATCGCGGCACGTTCATCGGGTCCGAGTACTTCTGTCTCCGCTCGCTGTTCGATCTCGACTGTCGATCCCGTGAGCGTGTCCGGATGGAGTTTGATCGTCGCCGCGGCAACCATGATCTGGGAGCCCTGCTCGCGGGCGAGTACTGCCAGCCCGCTCGTTCCGACCTTGTTGATCACCGATCCGTCCGCAGCGATGCTGTCAGCCCCGACGACGACGTGATCGACGTCCGGGAGGTGTCGCCGGGCCGCGCTGTCGACGATCAGCGTCACCGGTACGCTCATCGCCCGGAGCTCTCGCGCGGCGATATGTCCCTGATTGCGCGGGCGCGTCTCCTTGACGATTGCACTGATCTCCTTTCCGTCTGCGACGGCTGCTTCGACACAGGCGAGGGCGTCGGTCGAGTGACAGTGCGTCATCACCGTATCGCCGTCTTGCAGCCGGTTCGCTCCGATCTCGCCGAGCTGTGACTGTGCCGCCTCGACGTCCGTATGAAAGGTCGTGGCTCGATCGACGACAGTTGCTTCGAGTTCCGCTACCGAGTCGGCATCGAGATCCCGCAGCACGTATCGGAGCGCGTTCGCCAGACTCACCGCAGTCGGTCGGGTGTCATGGAGCCTCCGGGCCGCGGCGGCGAGTTCGTCACGTAGCCCTGCGGGACTGTCGGCCTCGCTTTCGATAGCCTGGGTCGCCAGCGCGTCGGCCGCGGCGGTCGCAATCGCGACGGCCCCCCTCGTCTCCATCCGTGCGATGTCGTTTGCCGTCTCCCCGACCGCCTCGACGAGTCGCTCGTCAGCCATACCCACGTGATACGCCCCCACGGGACAAAAGCGATCCGACCCTCCGATCCGGTCGACAGTCCGTTTTTTGCTCCCTCGCCCCAGATTCGACGTATGGAGTACTCCGAGTTTCCCGCACGCATCGATCATACAGTACTCGGTCCGGACACAACGCGGTCGGACGTCTACCGCGTTCTCGACGAGGCCGAAGAGTACGGGATGAACGCGTGTATCCCACACTGTTACGTTGCCGAGGCGGCCGAGTACGCTCCCTCGGTTCGGCTGGTTACAGTGGTTGGCTTCCCGCACGGGCAGACTGCGACCGAAACCAAGGTTCAGGCAGCGACGAGTGCGGTTGCGAGTGGAGCCGACGAGATAGATGTCGTCGCGAACATCGGCCGACTCAAACATGGCGAGGATGAGGCGGTCCGCGACGAGCTGAACGAGGTCGTCGCCGCTGTCAGCGAGCGTATAAAAGTCATTGTCGAGACGGCCCTGCTCACTGGCGAGGAACGCGACCGGCTATCGGAACTGGCCGTCGAGGCTGATGTCGACTACCTGAAAACATCGACCGGATTCGCGTCAGATGGCGCGACGATTCCCGACGTTGAAGCGATGAGCGAGTACCTGCCGGTCAAAGCGAGTGGCGGTATCGGGAGTTACGAGAACGCCCGTGAATTCGTCGAGGCGGGTGCTGAACGGATCGGCGCGAGTAGTGGGGAGAAAATCGCCGCCGAGTTCCGCGAGTCGGCGGGTCAGTAGCTCAGTTTCGGTTCCGCGCGAACAGTGCGACTGCGATCAGCGAGAAGAGGGCAACGAGCGGGCCAAAGCCGGGCAGCGAGTCGTCGTCATCGGCTCCCTCGTCGTCCATTCCCTCTTCGGACTGGGTGGTAAGGAACTCCTGAGCAGCTGCGGTGTCCATCTCGTTGAAGTCACGGTCCCAGTCGCCGTCCATGTAGATCTCGGTGTCGTCGTCGGCCACGGCGAGGGCACTCACGTCGCCCTCATCGGCGTCGGCGTCAACAAGCGCGTCGACATGGACGTGAACGCCCATCGTGTCGTCGTCGAGCGCGCCAGCGATCTCGGTTACCTCGTGACCGCCAAACGCGTCGTTGATCTCGTCGGAGAGGGCTTCCATGTTACCGAACTGCGCGCCAGCCTCGATCTCGACGGTTTCGCCGTCGACGTTGACGTCCATGGCGGCGATCTCGAACTCGGAGTCTTCGAGATCGGTCAGGAACTCGTCGACTTCAGGTCCGGCCATCGGATCCTCCGCGGCCGCTTCGATCATCGAGTCAAGGGCCTGCTCGACGAGCTCTTCCTGTTCGACCTCCAGCGCCATGTCGGCGACGAGGACGTCGTTATCGTCGATCTCGGCGTTGAGATCGATGGTCATGTCGCCCATGGTGCCGTCGATATCACGCTCCTCGAGTTCGTCGATGTACTCGCTCCAGTTCTCGGTGTCAGTGCTCAGTGAGAGGTCGACCCGGTCGTGCTCTGCATCGTACTGCTCGACCGTCGCGGACCACTCGTAGTACTGTTCGAGATCGGCAGCCTGCTGAGCCTCGACGGTATCCTGGAACTCGTCGAGTTCATCCTCGAGTTCGGGTGCGTCGATCGAGTCGACCAGCGTGACCATCTCGTCGACCGCGCCTTCGAGGTTGCTCAGTTCGATCGTCCAGTCGGCGTTGAGAGTCGATCCGGACTGATCGGCGGTGAACTCCATCGTGTCGATCTCGACATCGACGAGGCTCTGTGCGAGCGCGTCGGCCTCGGACTGGCTGAGATCAAGCTCCTGGTCTTCGGCGAGGACCTGTGCGAAGACGTCGGCGAAGCCGTCCTGCACGTTCTGGAGTTCGACCGAGTAGCTGATGTCGAGGTCACCCTCACCGTCTGCGGTTTCGGTGTAGGTGTAGCTCTCGATCGTGATTTCGGTGGTGCCATCGAACTCCTCGGCGATCATACCGTACTGGGCATCGAGGGTCTGTTCGGCTGCTTCTTCGGTCTCCCACATACCGGTCTGGAACTGGCTGACGATCTCGTCCTGGGTCACGTCCAGCGTGTACCCGTCACCGGTGTCGGTGACGCTCACGTCGTAGTAGAACTCGCCGCCCTGAACGGTTCCGAGTTCGGCGTTGACGTCACCGGACGTAGCGAACGTATCCGGCGTCACGTCCGCGTCACCGGTCGTTTCGAAACTCTCGAAGTCGTCAGCGGCATCGTCGCCCTCGAAGATCATCTCGAGATCAGCGTCGAACTCGCTGGTCTCCGAGGACTGCTCGCCGTAGACGTCGAGGGTCATGTCTTCGAGCTCGTCGGGGCTCTCCATCTGGAGATCGCCCTCACCGAAGAATCGGTCCTCTTCGAGCACCAGCGACATGCCACCGGCGGCACTCTCGTCGAGTTCGTCCTCCTCGATGTCACCTTCAATCAGCGTGTGGGCCAGCCCCTCACTGACGTGCATCCCGAGGTCGAACGTCGTCAACTCGTCGTCACCGTCATCGTCCTCGTAGACGAGTACGGCATCACCATCGCCGTCGACGTAGATTTCGTCTGCGGGTTCTGCGTTGTCGTCGATCTGCTGGGCATCGATACTACTATCGGATGCTACTGCGGGGGCGGCGGCGGCCACCGTCCCGAGGAGCATCACTGCAACGAGTAACACGGCGGTCACCGCGTTACCCTGGAGGGATATTGTCGTTTCGCTCATGCGTTCACGTATCTTGTTTGCCGGCATTTATATTTTCGCCTCGGTTTTGTATTATAAATTCGTGGCAGTCACGATACTGTGGAGCAACTCGGGGACGCTCTGTTTCGTCGTGCTTTTGCCGCCGGAGCCGTTACTGGTGGTACTGAGATGGCCCGCTACCACATCGAGACGTACGGCTGTACGTCGAACAGGGGTGAGAGCCGAGCGATCGAGCAGAAGCTACGGGACGCGGGCCACCGTCCGGTCGACGGTCCCGAAGCGGCCGACGTGGCGATCATGAACAGCTGTACTGTCGTCGAGAAAACCGAGCGCAACATGATCCGGCGCGCCGAGGAGCTACAGGCCGAGACCGCCGATCTGATCATCACCGGCTGTATGGCGCTCGCACAGGGCGAGGAGTTCGAGAGCGAGGGTATCGACGCTCGAATCCTGCACTGGGACGACGTTCCGACAGCGGTCGGCAACGGCGAGTGTCCGACGACAACTGTGGGGACGGAACCGATCCTCGACGGCGTGATCGGCATCCTGCCGATCGCTCGCGGCTGTATGAGCGATTGCTCGTACTGCATCACGAAACACGCGACCGGGAAAATCGACTCGCCGCCGATCGAGGAGAACCTCGAAAAAGCACGGGCACTCGTCCACGCGGGCGCGAAGGAGATTCGCATCACCGGTCAGGATACTGGTGTCTACGGGTGGGACGAGGGTGAACGGAAACTTCACACGCTACTCGATCGGATCTGCACGGAGATCGACGGCGAGTTCCGGGTCCGGGTCGGGATGGCGAATCCGAAGGGGCTCCATGGCATCCGTGAGGAGCTGGCCGAGGTCTTTGCCGAACACGATGAACTGTACAACTTCATCCACGCACCAGTCCAGAGCGGCTCGAACGACGTGCTCGGCGACATGCGCCGCCAGCATCAGGTGAGCGAGTTCGTCGAGACTGTCGAGACGTTCGACGAGTACCTGCCAGAGTGGACGCTTTCGACCGATTTCATCGTCGGCTTCCCCACCGAAACCGACGAGGATCACGAGCAGTCGATGGAGCTGTTTCGTGAAATCCGACCCGAGAAGGTAAACGTCACCCGCTTTTCGAAGCGACCCAATACTGACGCCGCCGAGATGGACGGGCTGGGTGGGACGTTGAAAAAGGAACGCTCGAAGGTGATGTCCGAACTGAAACACGAGATCGTCGGCGAGGCCTACGAGTCGATGGTCGGCACCCGTCGGGAGGTGCTCGTCGTCGAGGAGGGGACTGGTGACTCCGTGAAGTGTCGGGACGACGCCTACCGACAGATCATCGTCCAGAACGCAAGCGAACACGGGCTCGAAATCGGCGAGTTCACGACGGTCGAGGTGACTGGACACAATACGGTCTACGCCCTTGCCGATCCCGTACAGCCGGTTCCGGCAGGAGGAAAGCCGGAGGACCGTCACAGCCGAGGGGCTTAGGAAGGTCCAGCACCTAGCGCGCCCGTGAACCGGCAGACGATCGGCTACGCGCTCGTCTTCGTATTCGGGCTGATGGCGGTCCTACAGACCGTCCTCGCCATCCGTTTTAACCTCTTCTTCCTGCTCGTTGCAGGCCTGTTCGGCGCATCGGCGTATCTTATCTGGTATCACGTCTCCGGACGGATGGAGCAACAGGTCCGACAGGAGGCCACGCGAAATCGCCGGACTGATCGCCGAGGTGGCTTCGGAGCAGGTCCACGGGAACGACGGTTTCGCGACGCTCGCCGCGATTCGACTCGCAACCAGCGCAGCGGGGACTGGAGCCGTCGAGCGCCGACCAGTACCGACGAACCGACACGCCGGGAAGCCTACCGGATCCTCGACCTCGGACGGGATGCGGACAGATCGGCGGTTCGGGACGCCTACCGTGAGAAAGTACAATCCGTGCATCCCGATACGGCCGACGGCGATGAGGAGGAGTTCAAACGCGTCACGCGCGCGTACGAGCGCCTGACCGAGTAACGAACGAGTGCCTCCGTGGTTGTAGCTGCCTCGCGAGAGCAAGTCATATGTGCACGGAGTGATACGCTCAGATCGATGGGGAAGGACGTCTCGACGACCGAAGACGACACCGAGCAGCCGGCGGATCCGCTATCCCCCCAGGAACGGATCGAAGAGGTTGCCAGCGTCGTCAGCCACGATCTGCAGAACCCGCTTACGATCGCGAACGGCTACCTCTCCCGGGCGCGCAGCCACGGCGACGAGGAGTACTTCGACCATGTCGAAGATGCACTCGACGAGATCCGAGCGATCAGCGAGGAAGTCGTCGGGCTAGCACGGCTCGGACAGCCAGTTGAGCGAACCGAGTCGGTCGACTTCGGGACTGTCGTCGAGGCGTGCTGGAGCGAGCGCTCTCCTGAACACGGCGAGCTGGTGCTCGAATCAGCAGATCCGATCCAGTGTGACGGGAATCGGCTACGCTCGTTGCTAGATCGACTGTTCGATAACGCGATCAGGCACGGCGGCGAGGACGTCACTGTCACCGTCGGGACGACCGAGAATGGCTTTTTCCTCGCCGACACTGGACCCGGCGTCACCGAGGGTGAACACGAAGCAGTCCTCGAAGCAGGGTACTCGACCGTTCAACAACGACCGGGGCTGGGGCTGACCATCGTTCGTGCGATCGCGCAGGCACACGGCTGGTCCCTCTCGCTGTCCGAGAGCGAGGAGGGCGGCCTGCGGGTCGACATCTCCGGGGCCGACCTGATCACGAGAGAGGCGCTCCGCGAGGACGTCCGGGCGTAGGCCGCCGACCCGTCCGGACCCTGAACGACCGTGCTATGGTATCTCACGCCGAAGCCTTTTATCTGCTGTCGTCTAACGGAGCCACATGAGCCCGGATCGTGTCGTGCTCGAACGGGCAATAGAGCGCGGCGAGCGGGAAGGCGGCAGCGTCGAATTCAAGGAGCGACTACAGCGGGACCTGCATCTGGTCGACGGACGGCGGGAGAGCCTTGCCGCCCAGCTCAGACACCGGGTGCTGTCCGGCGACGGCGAGGCGACCTACGTTGTCGGCGTCACCGACGACGGCGGACTGGCCGGGATCTCGCCCGACGAGTTCTCCGAGACGATGGATGTCCTCTCCCTGCTGGCCGAGGAAGCCAGCGCGCACATCGACGAAGTCCAGACCTGGGGCGTCGAGCCCAGCGGCGACGCTGACACGGGTCTCGTCGGTGTGGCGACGATTAACGAGGGAGCGATTCTCGATACCGACGACAGCCACATCGTGGTTGGGACGGCAGGACACGTCGATCACGGCAAGAGTACGCTCATCGGCACGCTCGTCACGGGCCAGGCCGACGACGGGCAGGGTGGGACCCGGAGCTACCTCGACGTGCAGCCCCACGAGGTAGAGCGAGGCCTGTCGGCCGATCTCTCCTACGGCGTCTACGGCTTCGACGAGGAGGGGCCGGTGCGGATGGACAACCCCAACCGGAAAACCGACCGGGCGCGGATCGTCGAGGAAGCCGACCGGCTCGTCTCCTTTGTCGACACCGTCGGCCACGAGCCGTGGCTCCGCACCACGATCCGCGGACTGGTCGGTCAGAAACTCGATTACGGCCTGCTCACGGTCGCCGCCGACGACGGGCCGACCAAGACGACCCGCGAACATCTCGGCGTCCTGCTCGCAACGGAGCTCCCGACGCTCGTTGCAATCACCAAAGCGGACGCCGTCACCGACGAACGGCTTGCAGAAGTCGAGCGGGAGGTCGAACGGATGCTCCGGGACGTTGACCGGACCCCGCTTCGCGTCGAGCGCCACGGTATCGACGCCGCAGTCGCCGAGATCGGTGAGACGGTCGTCCCCGTCGTCACGACGAGTGCAGTGACCGAACGTGGCCTCGACACGCTCGATCAGCTATTCGAGCGACTCCCGAAGACCGCAGGCGAGGACGGCGAGTTCCGGATGTACATCGACCGAACCTACAGCGTTACCGGCGTCGGCGCTGTCGCCTCCGGGACGATCATGTCGGGTGAAGTCGAGGCGGGCGACGAACTCCTGCTCGGTCCGATGCCCGACGGGAGCTTTCGCGAGGTCGAGGTTCGCTCGATCGAGATGCATTACCACCGGGTCGACGAGGCGAAGGCGGGGCGGATCGTCGGCATCGCGCTGAAAGGCGTCGAGGAGCGCGAGATCGAACGCGGGATGGCGTTGCTCCCCCGCGATAGCAATCCGGAACCGGTCCATGAGTTCAGCGCCGAAGTGATGGTTCTCAACCACCCCACGAGCATCGATGAGGGGTACGAACCGGTCGTCCACGTCGAAACGATCAGCGAGGCTGCCGTTTTCTATCCGGAGGACGGGACGCTCCTTCCGGGTGACACGGGCAACGCCCGTATCCGGTTCAAGTTCCGGCCGTATCTGATCGAGGAGGGCCAGCGGTTCGTGTTCCGTGAGGGGCGAAGCAAGGGGGTCGGGACGGTGACGGGAGTCGGCCCGGCGAAGTAGCCATTCCTGCACGACGATCGCGTGTGTGAATATTAATCACACATATCTGAAACGTAAATCTATAACCCGCTTCAGGAGCGATAGCCGCACGTATGCTCGAAAGCGTTCAGTTCACGATACACGACGGCGTCGACACGCAAACTGCGGTTTCACGGGTCTCTCCTCGATCTGTCAGCGTTCTCGATCGGATGGAAGGCGAATTTGCTGGCGTCTTTCGGGCACTGACACCTATCTGGGGGTGCGCGTATGGCGGCCAGTACTGATCGAGTCGTCCGGAATAGACCTCGACTGAGGGTGGTTCGACCGTGAGCGCCACCCCGCGTGAGGAGTTCTGGGGGATCTATCGAGAAACCCTGCCGATACTGTTGATCGCCCTCGGTGGCGGCCTGTTCGCGGGACTGGTACTCGAAGAGATCCTCGAGAGCGTCGAACGGTTTCCCGGACTGCTCGTGATGGTGCCCGTCTTTCTGGCTACCCGCGGGAACGTCTACGGAGCGCTCGGTGGACGGATCGCCAGCGGTATCCATCAGGGACTGCTCCCGCCGCAGTTCGAGTGGAACGAGCGGCTGGTCAACGCCGTCGTCGCCTCCTTCGTCAACGGGATCGGTATCTCAATCGTAATCGGCTTCATCTCGTGGGGTGCGCTGAACCTGCTTGGGATGCCCGCCGCGGCGTGGTACGAACTCGTCGGGATTATGCTGCTCGCAGGGACGGTAACCTCCGTGATTATGATCTTCGGACTGCTCGCGCTGATCTTCCTGGGCTACCGGATGGGCTACGACCCGGACAACCTCGTCGGGCCGATCGTCACGACGCTCGGTGACATCTTCGGGATGTTGTTCCTCCTGATCTCGGTCCTCGTAATCGACGGGTTGTTCGAGGTGGTCGTCTGATGGTTACGCCGACCGGCTCGCTCGGATCCTGGGAGACCCGGAGTATCGTGACGAACATGTTCCCGTTGCTGGTGGTGCTCTGTGTAATCGTGCTCTGGGCAGGGATCACGCTAGAAGCGGCAGAGGAGAACCTGGAGGAGTTTGCCCTGCTCGCAGTGATGGTTCCGACGATGGTCGATATGGGCGGGAACCTCGGTGCAATCCTTAGCTCCCGGCTGTCGACGCGACTGCACCTCGGGACCACTGAATTAGACCCACGCGATCGGGTGCTGTGGGCGAATATTCTGGCCGTGATGGCACTCGCCGCGACGATATTCATTGCGCTCGCCCTTGGCGTGTGGCTGATCGGACAGGTGATCGGCGCGGCCCTGGGAATCACCGAGCTGCTGACGATATCGCTGGTCAGCGGGATGAGCGTCGCCGTCATCGCCGTTGTATTCAGTCTCGCGGCGACATACGGCTCGTATAAACTGGGGATCGACCCCGACGATACGACGATCCCGATCGTCACGAACGTCGTCGACGTCTTCGGGATGGTCATCTTCATCGGTGTCTCGGGCGCTGTACTGGGGTTCTAGAAGAATGTCTCCCTGCCGTGTTACGTCCCGGCGAGCGCCTCGAAGTTCTCCGCGGCAGTTCTGGTTCCCTTTCCGATCAACACGTCGCCCGGCTGCAGCGTCTCTTCGGTGTCGGCGACGAGCATCCACCCCTCGTCGGGCCGTCTGATCGCGATGACGCTCATCGTCACGTCGGTTGCCGGAACGCCGTCCGTGATCGTCGCGCCCGCGAGGTCGCTTCCCGCTTCGACTGTGACCCGGGAGATGACCTCGTCGCTTTCCTGCATCGCCAGCTCGATCACGGGATGAACATCGATATCGCGTCGTACGCCCTCGCTTATTTCCAGTGCGGCGTCACTGATCACTTCCGTGCTGATCCCGAGGCGGATCAGCCCTCGCAGCGAAACCGGGTCCTCGGCGTCTTTCGCAGCCCGTAACGTCCACGCCTCGAACCGCGATTGCAGGGCGTCGACCTCGACTTCCAGATTGTGGACCTCCTCGGCGAGTTCGGCATTGTCGAAGAGGATGCTGCCGTAGGCCAGATCCACCGCCAGTTCGCTCAGGTTCTTCATGTGGATGATCGATCGGACGGCGCGTTCCAGATCGTCGACATCCGGTTCCTCGAACTCCGGCAGGCTATACCGTTCGCCGGTTGCAGTTTCGTAGACGTCGTCGATCGACTGTTCCGGGCCGCGCATGATCGTTACGTCGTTGGCCTCGATCCGCGTTTTCGGACCGGGATTCGTTATCCACTCATCGCCGCGTCGGATCGCGATGATTCGAACACCGGTCTCGGATTCCAGATCGATCGTCTTCAATTTCTTGCCGACGTACTCCGAATCCGCTGCGATCGTGCCGCGGACGAGCGTTTCGACAGCTTCGGGAAGTGCTGCTCGCATCGCTTCGGGAAGCCCCATCTCCTCTAGCACAATTTTCGCGATATCGCCGGTCGCATTGCTGATCTTCTCCGCCCCGCTGACGACCCCGAGGACCGGGGCGAGCATCTCCGTGTCCTTCGGATTGCGCGCGGCCATCATCAGACTCATCCGGGCGCGCATCTCCAGCACGTCCATTTTTTCTTCGAGTTTCAGCACCTCTGCGGCGATATCCTCGCTCTGGTGCAGCACGGCCGAGTACGACAGATCGATCAGCAGCTCCGACGTGTCTTTCATCTCGACGAGCACGTCCTTGACGCTCACTGGCTCGTACTTGATCGGCTGCGAGGATGCCGCACCCTCGTTCGGTCTCATACATGGCGCTATTCGGCCAGCCGGTAAAGTGTTTGTTACCTTTCGGACCCTTCTACAGCGATACAGGTTTAAGACGGTCGGAGCTACTTGTGGAAACGATGTCGGCTCACGAAACAGCGGCGGACGTCTATCGGCAATCCCTCCCTGTGATCCTCATCAGTCTGGTCGCCGGACTCTTTGCAGGAACGATTCTTGGGACCGATACTATGCGAAACGGGATCGAGAGCGTCCCCGGACTGTTATTATTGCTCCCGGCGTTTCTGGCCACGCGCGGCGGTGTCTACGGCTCGCTCGGTGCGCGCCTGTCCAGCGGGCTGCATCAGGGACTCATCGAGCCGTACTTCAGCCGCGATAAACGCATCACGAACGCCATCGTCGCCTCCTTCATCAACGGGATGGTCGTTTCGGTGTTTATCGCAATCGTAGCATTCGTCGTCTTGATCGGTCTCGGACGCTCCGGTAGCCTCCTCGAACTGGTTGGGATCATGGTGATCGCTGGCTTTCTCAGTGCTGTTATGATGCTTCTCGTGCTCCTGTCAGTGATCTTTATCGGCTACCGGCGCGGTCTCGACCCTGACAACGTGATCGGGCCGGTGGTCACGACGGTCGGCGACGTGTTCGGCGTTGCCTTTCTGCTCGTCGGCGTCTATCTCGTGGGGCTGGTACTGTGAGCTCCCCGGAGGAGGAGTTCTTTGAGACGGAGTACTACGAGGAGGTGATCCTCGAACAGTGGACGGTACGGGGAATCGTGACGACGATGGTGCCGCTGCTGGCGATCCTGTCGATCCTTCAGATGGTTTCGGGAACCGTGCTGGAGACGTTCGAGGACCAGTTGCTCGCGAACCCCTCGCTATTGATCCTCGTCCCGGTCATGATCGGAACGGCAGGAAACCTCGGTTCGATCATGTGTTCGCGGCTCTCTACCCAGCTTCATCTGGGGACGCTGGAGTTCACGCCCGAGAACCGCGCGATCCGCTCGAATGCCGGGGCTGTGATAGGGCTCGCCGCGACGGTGTTCGTCCTGCTCGGTCTGGGTGCCTGGAGTATTGGCCGCGCCCTCGGGGGAACGCTCGCGCTCTGGGAAGTGATGCTCATTTCGGTAATCAGCGGAATGCTTCTTGCGGTTTTCGTCGTTGTCGTCAGTCTCGGGGCGGTCTGGGCGTCGTTTCGACTCGGCCACGACCCCGACGACACGACGATTCCAGTCGTCACGAACGTCTGTGACATCACCGGCGTGCTCATTCTGTTCGGGGTCGTCGCAGTCGTCCTCTATTAGACTGTGGGTGTGTATGCGTCGTCCGTTTCCACCATTGACATCCTCCTCCGCCTGAAGGCGGAGGAATCCCGATGTTGGGATATTAGGGTTTGCAGTCTACCACCTCTGACCGAGGTTGGAATCCTCGGGAGAGGTCATGAAGGTAGACTCCGGGCTGTGCCAACCAGCCGGTACTCCTATCTCCACCCAAATCGAGTGTAGACTCAGAGTTACTTTCATTGATGTCGAGACGGATGTTCTCCGCCCCATTCACGTCAGCGTTGAACGCTGCATCACATTCCTCACACACGTACAAGCCACGCTCAACACGCTGACTATCGTCCTCTCTCCCGCAGACGCAACACGTCTTGCTCGTGTGGTGCTCGGACACTTCCACGACTTCGATTCCCTCAACCTTCGCCTTGTATTCGAGAATCGAGGTGAAGCGGTCGAACGCCCATCCGTGTAGGTCGAGATTACCGTGCTTGCCCCAGTTCTTCGAGTCGCCGTTCTCGTCATCGCGGACGCCCTCCAAGTCTCCGACGTTGATCCGGCCAACACCCTTCTCGATACATCGTTGGACGATGTGTTTCGCTACAGAGTGGAAGAAGTGTGTGCGCCGTTCCGACCACTTGTGGTGCAGTCGAGTGGCCCTGTCACCACTTGAGTCATCGCACTGAGCGATTTCTTTCGGGAAGTAGTACCCGTCCTGTTTCAGGCGATTGCCGGGGTACAGGTCAGCGTCTTTGGTGCTGTAGGCGACGGCGGCGAAGTTACTGATACCAAGGTCGACACCCGCTGTTTCGTTACCGGGAGCGTTGGGGGTCTCAATCTCGTCTTTGCAGACGAGGTGTAGTTCCCACCGTTTCTTCTGCTGGTCGTAGACGGCTCTGACTTGTTGCAGGTTCTCAACCGTGACTCCGGGGCGCGTCTCGTATTCGACAAGGATGTATTCCCACGCTTTCGGGTGTTCCTTGTGATTCGCGCCTTTTGAAAGGCGAACACGGTTGTTTTTGCTGTCGTGACGAATACCGTTTTGCTTCCACGTCACCGTCGAACGCGGGTGTTCTTCGTGGACACGGCGGCCCTGTTGGTCGTAGTAGTTTTCTTTGCGGTAGCCGGGCGGGTTGTCCCGTTCGTCGTCCGAGGAGTACCACGAGTTGAAGGCTTCAGCGAGTTCCTCCAGAACCCGCTGACTGGACTGACTGTGTAGCCCTTTGTATTTTGGATGGGTCTTCAACTCGTCTTTCAACTCCTCGTGATCGGGGATCTCGCCCGTCTCCTCCCAGACTTCACGGGAGTGGTAGTTAGCGACGTTCCAGAGTTTGCTGGCACTCCACCCGTGACGGTCGAGCTGTTCCGCCACCTGTGAGTGGTTGCGGATTTTCGCTCGATGGGTGCGGTGGACTTTCAGCATTCCGAACGCCTGTATAATCACTTATACTTGCTTTAGTTGTAAAGGTTGGTGTTTGGTTGCGGTGGAATATCCGGCCTTGCTATCGGTAGTCGTTTGTAAAAATGATTTTCGGATTCATCCCGCGCCTAAAGGCGCGGGTATTCTCCTTGCTCTTTATAACTCGAACAGTACCGCCCACCCTAGCAGCCTTGCCGTCCGTTCGCGCCAGACGGATTCCCAGTTGTCGTGACGGCGTCGCTCCCACGAGGGCACGGTTTCTCTGACCCGCTCGAAGATCCGGTCGACCCCCTGCGGTTCGTCGGCGTCTTCGACAGCCGAGAGTACATCGTCGGCCCCAACAACACGGTCGCGAAACCGCGCTCCGAGTTCGGCAGTCTCGACGTCCTCGCGCGTTCTGTGGTAGCCCCGGTCACCCGCCTCGACGAGCGAGAGCGCGCGCAAAAAGACGAGCCACGTCTCCCCCTGCTGACGGTTATCGAGGGCCAGATTCCGGGCCACTCGGGCACAACAGTCGTCGCTATCGCCTGGAACGAGTGGCACTGCCTGCCGGGCCTCGTGAAGCCGGTCGAGCGAGTCCGGCGCTGGTGGAACCGGCTTGAATCGAGCGTCCCCGCTCACGGTTACAGGCCGAAACTCTCGACGAGCAGTTCCTCGTTGGTCTCGCCGTAGACCGTCGTCGGACCGCCGATCACGTCGACGGTCACCTGCGCGGGCGCGAAGACGCCATCGTCGACCTCGTAGAAGTCCCAGTCGGCCTCATCAAAGATCTCGGCGAAGGGCCGGCCGTACTCGTCGTTCGCGGTCGAGGCGACCTCGTCGAAGCGGTCGAACTCCTCGCGAACCGTGAGATGGACCTGTCCGCCGTAGGCCAGGGCGTCGTTGGTGCGGGCCATGGCGGTCTGTTCGTCCCCGGCAATCGGTGCGATCGGCGCGCTTGCGGTGGCCGAGACGAGATCGAGCGGGTCGTAGCCCAGCTCCGAGAGCCGGAAGGCGGCGAGCTCGGCGGCCCTGGCGGCCATCGTTACACTGCCCGCAATGCTGGCGCTCGGGAAGACGGGCAGGAAGACGCCGCTTGGCTCTACGTCGGCCATGTCGGCGACCTGTTCGGCGACGCTCTCGTCGGGCAACTGGTCGCTCTCGATTGCCAGCACGGTGAGATCGAAGGCGTCGTGATACCCGGTACGCGCGAACTCGCTTTCCTCGCCGACGAGGGCGCGGGCCGGGCCGCTGCCCAGCCCCTCGAAGCTCTCGGTGGTGACCTCCCAGCCCGCCTTCTGTGCGCACAGCAGTGCGAGTGCGGGATGATCGGTCGACAGCTCGACGTGCGGGATCGGCGCGTTGCCGACATCGTCCATCCGGGTCTGGACGGTCGCCAGCCCGGCGGTCTGGATCTCCGCGAGCAAGAGACCGGACTCGATGCCGCCGTCGAACTCGACGCCGAAATCGATGACTGTGGCCTCGTTGTCCAGTTCGAAGGCTCCGATATCGAGTTCCTCGGCGAAGTCGAGGGCCTCGTCGACCAGCTCGATCGCCATGCGATTGAGACTCTCCATGCTGGTTCGTTGTTCGGCCTCGGTTTTACCTGTTGGTATACGACGCTCACTCGAGTTCGAGTGCGCGTCCACAGTCGGGACAGTTCTCCGCGACCACGCTGACCTGGAGCGCACAATCGGGACAGAACTCGCGGTAGCAGGCTCGGTCGCTCATGACTGCTCCTACGCGAGACCTGCCGAAAAAAGTGGCCGGACTGGCGAGTTAGCTGACGACCTCGTAGCCCGCCGCCTCGATCGCCGCCGTCAGGTCTCCTTCGGGGACATCCCCGGCGAGCGAGACGGTGACCCGGTTCCCCTCGTGATCCGCATCGACCCCGTCGACACCGTCGAGTTCCGTGAGCGCGTCCACAACGTTCTGCTCGCAACCACCACAGGACATTCCTTCGACGTCGAACTCTTGTTGTGTCATGGACCGACGTATGGCCTCCGGCATGGAATCCCTTTCGGACCCTTACTGGTCGCTGCGGGCGTCCCGGCCGAGATGCTCCTCGACGGATTCGACCTTGTCCGCGGCGGTCGTCTCCGCGGTCCGTTTGTGGTCGATCTTCAATACGGTACTTACCCGGTCGCCGTCGACGGCTTCGTGGGCGGCCTGTGCGGCGGCAAACAGTTCGCCGATCTCCTCGGTCTCGATCACGGTGCCCATCGGGTTGGTCTCGTACTCGACGTCGAACGCCTCCAGGGCGTCGACCGCTTTCGCGACTTCGCTTGCCATACTGTCTTCGATCACCGGTGCGACCGACAGGTAGCCAACGACTGTCATACCCGATAGTGGGGCGGCAGTTGCGTAAAACCATCGTGACCGGATCCGCAGGCCCTGATCGATTCTCGAAAACGTGCCAGCAGAACCGAATATTTGTGCCCATCGGGCACATAGCACACATCAATGTCCCTCTCGCCCACGCAGGTGGTTCTCGCTGCGACGCTGCTGGTCGCCCTCGGCTTCGTCTGGTACTACGAGGGGCGTGGTCGCTGGCGCACCCGGCTAGAGGATCGGTTCGTGTACGGCATCCCCTGGGGAACGCTTGTCACCGTCACGATCGTCGTCTCCTTTTATGTGCTAGCGCAGGCCGGCGCACGACAGTGGGGTGACCCGCTGACGCTTCCGTACGTCACCTGGTCGTACTTCTATCCGACTGGAATCGTCACCTCGGGGATCGCCCACGGTGGCCCCGGACACCTGGTCTCGAACATGGCCGGGACGCTCGCGGTCGCGCCGATCGTGGAGTACGCGTGGAGCCATTACCCGAAAAAGCGTGGTCTCGCCGACTCCGGTAACGACGACGGGCTGCTCGCCAGAGCGCTCGTTCGTGCAGTCGTGGTCTTTCCCCTCGCGTTGCTGTCCGTCGCCTTCGTCACGGCGGTGTTCTCGCTGGGGCCGGGGCTGGGCTTTTCGGGGGCCGTCTTCGCGCTGATCGGGTTCGCGGTCGTTACGTATCCCCTGCCGACGGTTGTCGCGGTCGTCGTAAGCTCCGCGCTGGGGACGCTGTACAACGCGCTGAGTGAACCGGTGGTCCGCGAGGTCGTCGAGGTCGGAACGCCCGCGCCGCCGGGGTGGGCCGGGATCGCGTTTCAGGCCCATCTCTTCGGCTTCCTGCTCGGGGTCCTGCTGGCAATCGCGCTGTTGCACTACCGCGGTCGGCGACCGTCGACCGAGCGGGTCTTCTTTGCGATGGTGACCGTCGGGATGGCCCAGGCGCTCTGGTTGGTCGCGTGGCCGGGCGGGGACGACGTCTACTTTCTCTATCGCGGTGCTGGCGTCACGTTCGTCCTCCTGTTAACGATACTCGTCACGATCGCCGTTACGGGGAGCGATCGAGCACTGCTGGATCGGCGGCCGCTGGCTGTACTGCCCCGAGCGCCGTCGCGCCGCCAGCTCGCTGTGGTGTGGCTCGGACTGGTTGTACTGCTCGCAGCTATCAGCATCGGCGGAACGATCATCATCGGCGAACTCGTCGGGCTTTCGATCGCCATGACGCTCGTGGCTGCCGGACTGTTGTCGATCCCTGCGGTTCCCCCGCTGGTGCCGGATCGGTGGTTCGCGGGCCCGGTCTCGCGTCGACAGACGGCGATCGTCTGTCTTACCGTGCTCACACTGCTCGTCGCGCTTCCTAGCATTCCGATCAGTCTCACGACGGTCGGCGACGACGCCGTTCCGGGTGATGGGGGCGTCGAGATCGAGGATTACACCATCACCTACGAACAGGATGCGGCCAGCGGGCAGGTGTCGGTGATCGATCTCGGCGGGGATGACGTGCTGGCTGGCGAACAGACGGGCGTGATCGTCGTCAGTGACGAGCGCGAACTCTGGACTGTCGGCGTCCGCGAGGAGGTCCTGGAGTTCGAGGGGAGCGATACCGCTGTCGTCGGTGGGGTCGGGTGGCACGAGACGGTCCGCGCAGAGCGTAGCGGCTGGGACGTCGTCGGTAACGAGAGCGCGTACGTGGTCGATCTCACCCACGATGGCGAGACGACGCGCTCGTTCACTTCGGAGCCGGTCCGTGCGGACGTGCTGATCGACGGCCAGGCGGTCGAGGTCGTGCCCGAAGACAACGAGTTCCGGCTTCGGGTCCTCGACGACGGTACGACGGTCGACGCGATACCGATTCCAGCGGAGAACGGGACAGCGACCGCCGCGGGGATCGAGTTCGCAACCGAACCGACCGACGACGGTGCCAGAGTCGTCGCCGAAACCGCAAGTGATCGGTTCCCCATTGCGGAGCGAGAGACCTATTCGTAGGTCGAGAGCAAGGGAATCGCGGTTATCGCGAGAGATACCCTACGATCCGTGCGTACAGCGACGGTCGAGTGTCGCCGTCGTTCGACGATCGCTCCCTGGCCAGTTGACGCTCGGTTTCCGCCAGGCGGCGCTCGTACTGCTGGATGACTGTCTGTAACCGTTGCTCTTTCCGTTCGAGTTCGGCTTCGAGTTCGCATCGTCTCGCGGTCTCGTCCGGACGGGGTATCGACCGGTTCGACTCCCGTTGCCTGTTCCACTGCCACTCCCCATTCCCACTGATGCTCTCGGTGGGGCGATCGGATGACATCGGGATACGAAACATTGTGAGCGAGTACCATAATATTCAGTCAGACGGATGTCCTGCACGTGTACGATGCGGGCGGACACGCGTTGCACAGGTTGGGGGAGACGACCTTCGCCAACCCTTAGGAGTGTCGACCACTTTCTGGTATCCAATGGACGAGATCGACAGCGACGCCGTCTCCGGCGTCTACGACGAGTTACAGGACTCCCACGAGGCGATGTGGGACCAGCAGGGCCACCGGAGTCTCCATTACGGCTACTACGACGACGAGCACGACGAGCCAGCTACCGCAGTGGAGAACACGACCCGCATCCTCGCGACGCTTGCCGGGATTGAGTCCGGCGATCGCGTGCTGAACGTCGGCTGTGGGGCCGGTGCGGAATCGATCTGGATCGCGGCCCAGCGCGGGGCCGAGGTCGTCGGGATCGACGTCAACGAGGGGTTGCTCGAATTCGCTCGCGAGCACGCGCGTAAGAACGGTGTTGCCGAGTCGGTCACGTTCCGGACCGACGACTTTCACGAACTGACGACCGTCGAGGACGACTCCGTCGACGTCGTGTGGGGGCTAGAAGCGCTCTGTCACGCGCGGGATCTTGACGCCGTTCTGGAACAGGTCGCACGCGTCCTCGCGCCGGGCGGTCGGCTCGTCGTCGGCGACCTGTTCCAGCACCAGCGTGACCTCGACGATGGAGAACGAAATCGGTTGGGGCGCGTCGACGACGGCTTTGGCGTCTCCGTCACACGGATCGACGCGCTGGAATCGGGACTCGACGCGGCAGGCTTTACGAACGTCTCGATCCGCGATGTCACCGAAGCCGTCCGGCCGTCGGTCCGGAGACGGGGGATCACTGGCCTCGTAAACTATCCAGTCCAGCGCCTTCGGGGTCTGTTCGGTAGCGGGTCGGATCGGGAACTGGCGCTCTATCGGGCCTCCTACGAGGTTTACAAACTGGTCGGGAGCGGCGCGCTGGGATATTACATCGTTACAGCAGAGCGGTGATCGAGTGTATACCGTTGAAGCTCCAGCGATAGATTAGATACAATCTAAATTTATTGAGTAGCAACACTTTTACTTTAGACCCGTCTAATCCCATGTAATGGTAGACGATCGCACGAACGGAGTATCACGACGAAAAGCACTGGCAATCGGCGGTAGTGCTCTCTCTATCGGGATTGCGGGCTGTGCCTCCGGCACGCCCGATGACGAAGGTGACGGTCCCGTCGCAGTTGCCTCCTTTTTCACGTTTTACGACTTCGCTCGGCAGGTCGCCGAGGGAACGTCGATCACAGCAAAGAACTTGGTCCCGACGGGGCTCCACGGACACGGCTGGGAGCCGGATCCGTCGATCCAGGTGGACATCGTCGACGCGGACGCGTTCGTCCACGTCGGCCCGGACTTCCAACCGTGGGCTGATCGTGCGATCCAGACCGCACGGGATGACGGAGCAGACACCGAGTACGTTAACGCTCGCAAGGGGATCGACCTCATCAATCTGGCGGACACCGTGGAGGAAGACGAGCAGGTCGATCAGGGTAAGGATCCGCACTTCTGGCTGGATCCCGAGCGCGCGAAAGGCTCCGTCGACAATATCCGCGACGGCCTCAGTCGGATCGCACCGGACGAGGAGGAGCAACTGGCCGACAACGCCGAAGCCGTCAAAGAGGAACTCGATGTGCTTGACGAGGAATGGCAAACGCTCGCCGATGCCGCTGAGCGAGATGTGGCTTTCCTCGCCGCCCACAACGCCTTTGAGTACGTCGGGCAGCGGTACGGGCTCACGTTACAGCCACTCGTCAAGAACCTCGCAGCCGATGACGACGTCCGTCCGACGGACATGCAGCGAGCACAGGATACGATCGAAGCAAACGATATCCGCAATATCGGCGCGGCGATCTTCGAACCGCGACGACCTGCTCAGCAGTTGCGCGATGAGACCGACGTCGAGGCGTACTACCCCGTTACTCCCTATGCCGGGACGACAGAAGAGTGGGCGGATCAGGGCTGGGGCTACTTCGATATTGCCCGTGAAATCAACATGAACACGTTCCGAAAAATCCTCGAGGCGGGCGAACCGGAGGACGGATTCGACGAGGAGTGGCGTAACTTCGAATAACAACTCACTACCTACTATGACAGTCATTCACGTCGATAACGTTTCCTTTGGCTACACTGCCGCCCCTGTTCTCGAAGACATCTCCTTCGATGTCGATGCGGGCGAATACGTCGGCATCGTCGGCCCGAACGGCTCCGGAAAGAGCACGCTCTTGCAACTCCTGCTCGGCCTACATGCCCCCGATACGGGCCACGTGGAACTGCTGGGATATCCTGCTCGCGAGTTCGCCGAGCGCGAGCGCGTGGGCTACGTCGCTCAGGATGTCACGGAAGACACCAAACGGATGCCGATCACAGTCGCCGAGGTCGTGCTTATGGGACGGTTCCCCCACGCTGGCTTCGGCCGTATCGGCGTGGAAGACCGCACCAAGGCTCGCGAGGCACTGCAGACGGTCGGGATCGACCACCTTGCGAACCGACGGATCACGAACCTCTCCGGCGGCCAGCGCCAGCGCACATACATCGCCCGTGCGCTCGCCGGTGACGCCGAGTTGCTCGTCCTAGACGAACCGACAGTGGGTGTCGACGCCGAGTCAGTTGAGTCCTTTTTCGACCTCCTCGGGGACCTCAACGACGACGGCATGACGATCCTGCTTGTCGAACACGATATCGGAGCCGTTATCGAACATACGGATCGGGTCCTGTGTCTCAACCGGGAACTGTACTTCGACGGACCGCCTGTCGAGTTCGCCGAGAGCGACGCACTGGATCGGGCGTACGGTACCAACGTCCGGCGTGACGACGAGGTGACGGTCGTATGAGCGTCCCGGGGGCGTCGACCGGAGCCGTGCCGACACCGTACGATGCCGCGTTCTGGTTGCTCGACCGGTGGAGCGACGTCCTGTCGGTCTTCGGGGAGGAGTTCGGCATCGAGATGCTCCAGTACGGGTTCATGCATCGCGCGTTTCTGGTGGGCATGCTCATTGCGGTGATGGCCCCGCTGATCGGGACCTTTCTCGTCCACCGCCAGCTCGCGCTGATCGGCGACGCGCTCGCACACACCGCCTTCGCGGGCGTCGCGGTTGGGTTATTCGTCAACGCCACGCTTGGAACGGGCGTTTCGCCGTACCTCGCCGCGGTCGTCGTCGCAATGCTCGCCGCGCTCGCCATCGAACTCATCTCCGAGGTGACCGACGCGTACAACGACGTGTCGATGGCAATCGTCCTTTCGACCGGGTTTGCACTCGGTGCGGTACTGATCAGTCTCAACGCGGGTGGACTCGCAGTCGGCGTTAATCAGTACCTCTTTGGCAACCTCTCGACGGTGACGAACGAGAACGCAGCACTCCTGCTGGGACTGTTCACCGTCATCGCGCTCGTCGTCGGGATTACCTACAAACAGCTACTCTACGTCACCTTCGACGAAACGGCCGCCCGCGTGGCGGGCATCAACGTTCCCTGGTACAACCGCATCATGTCGATGCTCACCGCGATGGTCGTCGTCGGGGCGATGCAGATCATGGGGGTCATCCTCGTCGCAGCAATGCTCGTCGTCCCCGTTGCCGGTGCGACACAGGTCGCCCGGAGCTTCCGTGAGGCGCTGCTGGCATCAGTGATCCTGGCCGAGATCGCCGTCCTGGTAGGGATCACGCTCTCCTTCCAGTACGAGTCTACCGCTGGCGGAACCATCGTACTCGTCGCAGTCGCGCTCTACATCATCGCCGTACTCCTCGGGAAACTGCAGTCGTCACGGGCGGAGACCGACGCTCCGACGGCCCCCGATGGGTCCTCCGCTGATTGACGATCAGTGTAATGGCCAGGGTTGCGTCATGGAAAATCCAGCAATGCTACTGTCGGTAGTTGGCGTTATCCAGCGACGGTGCGTATCCCCGTGGTAAACGGTGAGGTTTTGCGCCCGGTCATCCCATACTACTCTCGTTTGATTTCACACCCGCTATGCGACCCCCCAGATCGCGTGAATCCCGAGAACCGTGACGACGGTCAATAACAACTGGAGCGGACCGCCGACCCGCATGTAGTCGGTGAATCGATACCCGCCGGGGCCGTACACCATCAGGTTCGTCTGGTAGCCGACCGGCGTCATAAACGCCGTCGACGCCGCGAACGTCACCGCGAGCGCGAACGCGAGCGGGTCCCCGCCGACCGCCACTGCGATGTCGACGGAGACGGGGATCATCAACACGACCGAGGCGTTGTTGCTGACGATGTTCGTGAGCACTGCCGTCAGGAGGTAGAGAACTCCAAGCAGGATCAACAGATCGAGTCCGCCGGTGGCACTGACGACGTGGCCCGCGATAAACGCCGCACCGCCGGTTGCCTCCATTGCGATCCCCAGCGGGATGAGCCCCGCCAGCAGGAAGATGACGTTCCAGTCGACTGCCTCGTATACTTCCGACGGGCGCAGACAGCCGGTCGCGACCATCGCTACCATCCCACCGAGCGCGGCGACAGCGATCGGGGCCAGTCCCGCGCCAGCAAGGCCGACGACGAGCGCGACGATTCCGAGCGCTATCGGTAGCTTCGATTTCCGGTATTCGGGGACGTAAAACTCGCCCGCGACCACGAAGTTGCGATCGTTCGCGAACCGCTGGAAGGTGTCCGCACTCGCCTGGATGAGCAAGGTGTCGCCACCGCGGAGTCGCCGTTCGTCCATCCGGGCGTGAATGACGCGTCCCCCGCGCCGGATCGCCAGCACCGTCGCGTCGTACCGCTGTCGGAAGTTCAGCGTTTCGAGGGTCTCGCCGATCAACGACGAGTCGGGGGTAATAACCACCTCCGCCAGTTGCTGTGACTCGACCTCCTCTACCTCGTCGTCGTCCACGTTGAGGGCCTCGTCTCCCACATCCGCCTCCGCATCGGGTGCGAGACCGAGTCCCTGGGTTTCGATCAGCGATGTGAGGCTCTCGCGGTCGGTTCGCAACACGAGAACATCGCCACTTCGGATCTCTTTTTGTGCCAGCGGCTCGGTGAACGCTTGCTTGCCGCGAATGAACTGGACGATGTCGGCGTCGACGTCCATCGACCGCAGACACTCGTCGACGGTCTGGCCGATAAACTGCGAGTCTTCCTCGACGACGACCTCTGTCAGGTACTCGGCCATCTCGAAGTCATCAGTGAGCTCTTCGGAGATCTTGACCCGCTCCGGCGTCAGTCGCACCCCGATGGTCAGCAGATACGCACAGCCGACGACCAGCACGAGCAGGCCCAGCGTGGTGAACTCGAACATCGAGAACGCCTCGTACTCCGCTCCCATGCTGTCGTAAATGTCGCTTGCTAGCAGGTTCGTCGACGTGCCGACCAGCGTCAACATCCCGCCCATCATCGCCGCAAAGGAGATCGGCATCAGCAGTTTCGAGGGGGAAACGCCGGTTCGGTCGGACAGTTCTGAGACCATCGGGATCATCACGGCCACGACCGGCGTATTGTTGATGAATCCCGCCGTCCCGCCCGACAGCCCGAGCACTGCAACCAGCTGTTTGAACGAACTGTCGCCGTACCGATCTGCGATCTCGCTCCCGATAACGCTGATCAGTCCGGTCCGGCGGATCCCCTCGCTGAGGACGAACATCCCCAGGACGGCGATCGTCGCGCTACTCGAAAACCCAGAGAGTCCCTGTGCGAGATCGACGCCGGTCCACGGTTCGAGGACGATCAGCGCGACCATCACACCGATCGCAGTGATGTCGATCGGCACCGGCTCCCAGACGAAGAGGACGAGGGCGACCGCAATGATCCCGAAGACTACGAGCATGTCCACCGACAGCGCGGGCGGGGCCGTCGTCGTAGCGGCAGAGACCGTAGCGACTGCGGCAGCGATCATATGCTGCATGGATGAGGAATACTCAAAAACGTTCTCGTCTGCTCACGGTTTTGTGACTTACGTAGAGACGAGCACACGCTACGCAGTGGTCGTCGCCTGTCGTATTGACCTCAGAGAGCAGCTACTGTTGTCAATCGTCATCAGCAGTGTATGCACCCCCACGGCGTTTGATACGCCCAATGATCATCCGCCGTTGGCCTCGGCGGAACCGCACGGACAATCGGAACCCACCGACTCGGACCTTCCGATACGGGCTATTCTGAAGCGGCTCTCCGTAGTCTGGTGGATCACGCCACGGTGAATCGACAATCTCATCGAGTTTGTCGAGAATGCGGTCCTGGTCGGTCGGCGGTAGCTTGTCAAGGTCGTTCTGTGCCTTCGCTGCGAGCTCCCACGTCCACTCCTCGTCACTCATTGCCCGTGCCGAACCGCTCGCGCGCTTCGTCTGCCGACATCGTCTGCTCCGAGCGGATATCCGCATCGGCGTCGAGAAGCGCGACGAGTTCGTCCCGGTCAAACGTCGGGAACTCGACCGCATCACGGAGGGTGTAACGGATGAACTCGCTTCTGCTGTTGAAGCCGCGGCCCTGCCACGTACCGTCTATCTCGTCGAGGAACGACTCGGTGACTTTGAAATTTACCGTGACGATTTCCTCGTCGTCGTTATTGTTCGTAGTTGCTCCACACATATGCATGTAACACGTCTGTCTTACGCATAGTCGTTTCGCCGGGAACCGATGAAGGGAGTTCACGCGCTACTTGTCGGTTGGAAATCGGAGAAGTGCGTCGGCGGGGAGTTCGCTGAGTTGTGCGAAGCGAACGTCGGTCGACGGCTGTCGACCGGAATTTGAACCACGCGAAGACGGTCCTGCTCACTTCGTTCGCGGGCTGCGTCTTCTCTACTTCAAATCCCCTCGTACCGCATTCCTCTCGCAACCGTTGCTCGCGACACAGCAGTCGCTCGCTGGTTTGCTTCGAGAGAAGTGCGTCGGCGGGCATTTGAACTCGCCGAGACTCGCTTCACTCGTCTCGTCTGCTCAAATCCACACGTTGCGATTCTGCGGTTCACGGGGTGACGAGCACACGCTACGCGGTGCTCGTCGAAGTTGTTCACCGCAAGAATGCGTCGGCGGGGATTTGAACCCGATTGCAAATCCTCACGAGTTCGGATTTGCGTGGTTCAAATCCCCTCGTACCGCATGCACCGATTTCACGAATCGCGGCGCGATGAAACGCACCGCTTGTCGGTTGGAAATCGGAGAAGTGCGTCGGCGGGGATTTGAACCCCGGTTGTGACCATGGCAAGGTCACGTGATACCACTACACTACCGACGCGCCCTGTCTGCATTCACAGATAACGAGAGACTGTTGTATAAGAGTTGCGAAAGTGAGGCGCTTCGGGAGGAATAACCACGGTACGGAGCCACGATATTGATCGATTCGCTCCCGAAACACCCGAAACCGCTCTCGACGCCTCAGTACTTGTATAGCGAGACGACGAAGGGCAGTTTGTTGTACATGATCACCGCAATCGGGATGCCGACGATCGACAGCGTCAGCAGGTAGGCGATACCGGTCCAGATGGCGCTTGCCCACCAGCCGACGAAGACGAACCAGACGCCACGGAGCAGCAGGCTGGGCTGTTCCGGCCCGGACTCGACGACGCTCCCGTCCGGTCCGGCGACGAGCTGTCGCTGGGACGACTTGAGCGAGAGTACTTTCGGGACGCGGTTGGTCATCTTGATCCCGATGGGGAGGCCGATGATCGTGACGTTCAGAAACCACGCGACAGAGAGCCAGAGACCGGTGAGCCACCACCCGACGAAGACGAACCAGAGGGCACGGATCACCAGCGACGGGTCGGACGTGTTGTGCGACATCGTCTTAGTGGAAGCCAGTACTGCTGAATAAGTCTTTCAGGTGCGCGCACGCGAGGGGCGACAGGAATCGATACTCGTCGACAGGCAGGTCGCAACCAAACCACGGTAACCCTTCACAACACGAGTGTGAACGGCTCTCAGTGGCGAATACGATCCGGCACCCTTTTAGGGTCGGACGGGAAAAGATCGGCACAGTCTAGTGGCGAGGCGTCGAAGCGTCACGGCATGACAGTCAGCGTACTCGTGCCGTCGTCTCTCGTCCGGGAAGCCGAAGACAAACGCGAGGCAACTCGCAAGATCGGCTACGTCGCCCGCGCGGCGACAGTATTCCGGGCAGATCGTCTGGTCGTCTTCCCCGATTCGGAAGGCGAGCGGCGATGGGGCGGCGGATTCGTCGAAACCGTGCTGCGGTACGCCGCGACTCCGCCATACCTCCGAAAGGAGGCATGGGGAACGCGGAGCGAATTAGAGTACGCGGGCGTCCTGCCGCCGCTCCGCGCACCGTCACAGACCGGCTCCGAATCAGACGATTCGGGGTCGTCAAGACAGGGAATCGTGACCGAGGTCGGACCTGACGGGCGCGTACGGGTCAATTGCGGCTTGCAACACCCGATCTCGCTCGTCGTCCCTCCGCAAATGGAGGTCGACGAGGGAGAGCGCGTAACAGTCAGGATCTCTTCGCGAGAGCCGGTCCGTGCGAAGCTGGTCGACGAGCCCGTTTCGGGGCTCTCGATCCATCGCATGGACCTATCGGAAGCGCTCGGCCGTGAGGACGCCGGTGTTCGGATCGCGACGTCGAGGTTCGGCGAGAACCTTAGCGTCTCGCGACTCGGGACACTGGCCGGACGAATCGAAGCCGACGGGATGACCGTCGCCTTCGGCTCGCCCGAGAGAGGGCTTCCGGAGATGCTCGACGGAGTAACTGTCGAGCAACGAGCGGACGGGGACGCAGTCCCCGGGAACGGAGACGACACACGTGACGGAGACGTTCCGGCACGGATCGACGTCGAACCGGGCGCACCCAGCCGGTTCGACCTCTGGCTCAATACGGTTCCGAACCAGGGCAGTCAGGTGGTGCGAACGGAAGAAGCAATGTTCGCGTCGCTTGCCTGCCTAACACTCCCAGAGTGAGACTACAATGCCACAACCAAGCAGACCACGCAAAGGCTCGTTGGGATTCGGCCCACGACAGCGTGCGACCAGCGAGGTCCCACGTTTCAACTCGTGGCCGAGTGACGACGGACAGCCGACGCTTCAGGGTTTTGCCGGCTACAAGGCTGGCATGACCCACGTGGTGATGATCAACGACGAAGCCGACTCGCCCACCGAGGGAATGGAGGAGACGGTTCCGGTCACCATCGTGGAGACGCCGCCCATGCGGGCAGTTGCCCTGCGAGCGTACGAGGATACGCCCTACGGTCAGAAACCGCTGACCGAAGTCTGGGCCACCGAGTTCCACGAGGAACTCGATCGCACACTTGACCTTCCCGAGGAACACGACGCAGAGGCCGCGGAGACGGAGATCCGTGATGCCGTCGCCGAAGGTCGGATCGCCGACATTCGGATGATCACGCATACGGTTCCGAGCGAAGTCAAGAGCGTTCCGAAAAAGAAACCCGATGTCATGGAGACTCGGATCGGCGGCGGCTCCATCGAGGACCGCCTCGACTACGGTCTCGAACTGCTGGAAGACGGCGGCGAACACGACGCCGACCAGATCTTCCGGCCCGGCGAGTACATGGACGTCGCCGGTGTGACGAAAGGGAAAGGAACGCAGGGTCCCGTCAAGCGATGGGGCGTTCAGAAACGAAAAGGAAAGCACGCACGTCAGGGCTGGCGGCGCCGGATCGGTAACCTTGGCCCGTGGAACCCGTCACGAGTTCGCTCGACGGTTCCCCAGCAGGGTCAGACCGGCTATCACCAGCGGACGGAACTGAACAAACGCCTGATCGATCTCGGCGACGACGACGTCACCCCCGCGGGTGGCCTCGTCAACTACGGCGAGATCGACGGCCAGTACGCGCTCGTGAAGGGCTCCCTTCCGGGGCCGTCACAGCGCGTTCTTCGGTTCCGCCCGGCCGTGCGACCGAACGACCAGCCGCGCCTCGATCCCGAGGTGCGCTACGTATCTACGGAATCGAATCAAGGATAATCTATGCAGGCAACAGTACGTGACCTCGACGGTGAGGACGCGGGCACGATCGACCTTCCGGACGTCTTCGAGACGCCGATCCGGACGGATCTGATCGAGCGCGCAGTGCTCGCCGCTCAGGCAAACCGGAAACAGGACTACGGCTCGGACGAGTACGCTGGGCTTCGCACGCCTGCGGAGTCTCAGGGTAGCGGCCGCGGCATGGCACACGTGCCACGCGAGAACGGCACTGCCCGACGCGTCCCCCAGGCCGTCAGTGGCCGCCGTGCACACCCACCGAAGGCCGAGAAAGACCAGGGCCTCGACATCAACGACAAGGAGCGAAAGCTCGCGACCCGCGCCGCGATCGCCGCAACGGCGGACGTGGAGACGGTCGCCGAGCGCGGTCACGAGTTCGACGAGGATCTCGAACTCCCGCTCGTTGTCGACGACGAGTTCGAGGGCCTGGAGAAGACCCAGGAGGTCGTCTCCTTGCTCGAAGCGCTCGGCATCCACGAGGACGTCGAACGCGCCGACGAGAACCGATCGGTCCGCGCTGGTCGAGGGACGACCCGCGGACGGAAGTACACGAACCCGCGGTCGATCCTCTTTGTCACGTCGAGCGAGGCAGGCCCGTCCCGAGCGGCCCGCAACCTCGCCGGCGCTGACGTCGCGACGGCAAGCGAGGTCAACACGGAAGACCTCGCCCCCGGCGCGAACGGAGGCCGACTGACAGTGTTCACCGAAAGCGCCATCGAGGAGGTGGCAGACCGATGACGCAGGATCGAGATGTCATCGTTCATCCCCTCGTCACCGAGAAGGCGATGAACGACATGGACTTCGAGAACAAGCTCCAGTTCATCGTCGATGTCGACGCCGCGAAGCCCGAGATCGCCGATGCGATCTCGCATCGCTTCGACGTCGAGGTCGTCGACGTGAACACACAGATCACCATGGACGGTACCAAGAAAGCGACCATCAAGCTCGGCCCCGACGACGCGGCCGACGAAGTCGCATCCAGAATCGGGGTGTTCTGAATATGGGACGACGAATTCAGGGACAACGACGCGGTCGGGGTGGCTCGACGTTCCGAGCCCCCTCGCATCGGTACAAGTCCGACAAACAGCACAAGACCCCCGAAGACAGCGATATCGTCTCCGGAACGGTTGTCGACATCGAACACGACCCGGCGCGCAGCGCGCCGATCGCAGTCGTCGAGTTCGACGACGGCGATCAGCGGATGATCCTCACCCCCGAAGGTGTCGCAGTCGGCGACACGATTCAGGTTGGGATCTCCGCGGAGATCCAGCCGGGCAACACGCTTCCGCTCGCCGAGATTCCGGAAGGTGTCCCCGTCTGTAACGTCGAGTCCAGCCCCGGTGACGGTGGCAAGTTCGCCCGATCCTCGGGCGTCAGCGCCGACCTCATCACGCACGACCGAGATGCGGCCGTCGTGCAGCTGCCAAGCGGCGAGGTCAAGCGACTCGATCCCGAGTGCCGAGCGACCATCGGGGTCGTCGCCGGCGGTGGCCGAACGGAGAAGCCGTTCGTCAAAGCCGGTAACAAGTATCACAAAATGAAAGCCCGGGGCACGAAGTACCCCCGCGTCCGTGGCGTCGCCATGAACGCGGTCGACCACCCCTTCGGTGGCGGTGGCCGCCAGCACCCCGGCAAACCGAAATCCGTCTCGCGGGACACCCCGCCGGGCCGGAAGGTCGGTGACATCGCGTCCAGCCGAACCGGACGAGGTGGAAAAGAATGAGTGGATCAGAATACAGAACCGGTCGCGAAGGCGAGTTCACCTATCGCGGCCATACGCTCGACGAGTTGCAGGACATGGACGTAGACGAAGTCGCGGAACTGCTTCCCGCACGACAGCGGCGAACCATCGAACGCGGACTCGGTGTCGAGCACGAGAAACTGCTCGAACGGGCCCGCGAGACGAGCGAAGACGAGTCCACGAACAACCCGATCCGAACCCACCTGCGCGACATGCCGGTGGTGCCGGAGTTCGTTGGCCTGACCTTCGCGGTCCACAACGGCCAGGGCTTCGAGCGCGTGGAAGTCGAGCCCGAGATGATCGGACATTATCTCGGCGAGTTCCAGTTGACCCGAAATTCGGTCGAACACGGACAGGCCGGGATCGGAGCGACCCGCTCGTCGAAGTTCGTACCGCTCAAATAAATCATGGGAATCAACTACAGCGTCGACGCCGACCCGGAGACCACCGCGAAAGCGATGCTTCGGGAGCGTCACATGAGCCACAAGCACAGCAGGGCGATCGCCCGAGAAATCAAGGGCAAGACGGCCGCCGACGCGGTCGAGTACCTCGAAGCGGTCATCGCCGAGGAACAACCCGTCCCGTTCCGACAGCACAACAGCGGTGTTGGCCACCGCTCGGGCATCGACGGCTGGGACGCCGGACGATACCCCGAGAAGGCCAGCAATGCCTTCATCGATCTGCTGCAGAACGGTATGAACAACGCGGAACAGCAGGGATTCGACGGCGAGGAGATGATCATCGAACACGTCGCCGCCCACAAGGTCGGCGAAGTCCAGGGCCGCAAGCCCCGCGCGATGGGTCGTGCGAGCCCCTGGAACACGATGGAAGTCGACGTCGAGCTGATCCTCGCGGAACCCGAGGAGGGAGGTGACGAATAATGGCAGACGAACACGAGTTCATCGAAGACGGCCTTCAGCTGTCCCAGATCGACGAGTTCTTCGAAGAGGAGCTCGGCCGAGCCGGCTACGGCGGCATGGATGTCGCCAAGACGCCGATGGGCACACAGATCGTCCTGGAAGCCGAGAAACCCGGTATGGTGATCGGCAAGGGCGGCGAGAACATCCGCAAGATCACGACCGCCCTCGAAGAGCAGTTTAATCTCGAGGATCCCCAGGTCGACGTTCAGGAGGTCGAAGAACCCGACCTGAACGCCCGGATCGTCGCGGATCGACTCGCAAACGCGCTCGAACGTGGCTGGTACTTCCGCAAGGCGGGCCACACCACGCTCGAACGCATCATGGATGCAGGCGCGCTGGGTGCCGAGATCGTCCTCTCCGGGAAGGTCACCGGCGCTCGTTCGCGCGTCGAGAAGTTCAACGACGGCTACATCAAGCACAACGGCGAGCCCGCAGAGACCATCGTCGACCACGGTCAGGGCGTCGCAGTGATGAAGCTCGGTACGATCGGCGTGGACGTCAAGATCATCCCGCCGGGAGCCGAGCTTCCCGACGACTTCCGTATCGAGGAGGACGCCGACGTCTCCGAGCTCGCAGCCGAGGTCGAGACCGACGAAGGCGTCGAGGAACTGCTCGAAGAGCCCGAAGACGAGGAGCTCGAGGAGCTCGAAGCCGAAGCGGCTGACTCCGAGGCTGACGCCGATGTCGCCGACGAGGAAGTCGTCGAGGAGGTCATCGAGACCGACGAGCCCGCAGAGGAGTTCGAGGAGGTCGAAGTTCCCGACGGTGACGACGAGATCGCCGAGGAGCTCGACGAGCTCGAAGAGGAAGTCGAGGAGGAAGCAGACGAACTGCTCGACGAGATGGAAGAGGAGATCGACGACGAGGAGGGTGATGCCTGATGGCGATCCTCCACGTCGAAGAGATCCGCGACATGACGGCGGCCGAGCGTGAGGCCGAACTCGACGAACTGAAGACCGAGCTGCTGAACGCGAAAGCAGTCCAGGCCGCTGGTGGCGCTCCGGACGATCCGGGCCGCATCAGCGAACTGCGCCGGACCATCGCCCGGCTCAAGACGATCCAGTCGGAAGAAGGCGACTTCGAAGACGACGAATAACGATGCCACTGACACCCGAGACACTCCCACGACACGAACTCAACGGCCTGTACGTACGGGTCGTCGACGCCCCGAACCCCGATCTGATCGGGATAGCCGGGCGTGTCGTGGTCGAGACCGCCAACACGCTCCACGTGAGCGATCGGACGGCCGAGGAGTCTCGGGTGCGGCAGGTGCCAAAGCAGGGATCGACGTTCGAGTTCGCGCTCGAACATGCGGACACAGATGAAGCCGCCGCCCCAGTGAATGGGGCGGGGATCGCGTCCAAACTGGAGGCCGAGTCGACGGCGGACCCGTCGGAAGACGGTCGGGAAACCGACGCTGACGGCCCCTCCGGCGAGGGCGTGACCTACGTTACGGTGGATGGCTCACGACTGCTCTCACGACCCGCAGAACGCACCGAAACACGAGGTACATCACCATGGCAATTGGATTAGACGTAGAACAACCACCAGAGCCGGACGACCCGGCCACATACGATTACGAGAAATGTCCGTTTTACGGCGATCTCGCTGTTCGAGGACAGGTCCTCGAAGGCGAAGTCGTCTCGACGGACATGGAAAAGACCGTGATCGTCGAACGAGAGTACGACGTGAACGTTCCGAAGTACGACCGATTGATGAAGCGACGCTCCCGCATTCCGGCACACGTGCCGGGTGTGCTGGACCACATCGAGGTCGGCGACACGGTCAAGATAGCAGAGACACGACCGCTCTCGAAGACGAAAAGTCACGTCGTCGTCGAGCAGGTTGCCGACGAGGCAGCCGCGACGACGGGGGGGCAGTAACGATGGAAGCAATGAAAGCTGACGTGACCCAGGGCCTCGAAAAAGGATCCCTGATCACGTGTGCCGACAACACCGGTGCACGCGAACTGCGCGTCATCAGCGTGTCCGGCTACTCGGGGACGAAGAACCGTCACCCGAAAGCCGGCATCGGCGACAAGATCACCGTCTCGGTCACCAAGGGGACGCCCGAAATGCGTCGCCAGGTGCTCGAAGCGGTGATCATCCGCCAGCGAAAGCCCATCCGACGCCCCGACGGCACGCGCCTCAAATTCGAGGACAACGCGGCCGTCATCATCGACGAGAACGAAGAGCCGCGCGGGACCGAGATCAAGGGTCCGATCGCGCGGGAAGTCGCAGAGCGGTTCGGAAGTATCGCAAGCACGGCTACGATGATTGTATAGCATGTCACGACAACCACACAAACAACGAAACGAAGTGGAGAACGCCTCCCTGCACGAACTGCACAGCTACGTGCAGGCGACGCTCTCTTCGGAGCTCCGTGAGGAGTACGACACTCGGCGTACCCGCGTCAACGCGGGCGACACTGTCGAGGTCATGCGCGGCGATCACGCCGGGCAGGAAGGCGAAGTCGTTCAGGTCGATCTGAAAGACTCCGTCGTACACGTCGAGGACGTCACGGTCGAGACCGCCGACGGCGAGGAGGTCCCACGCCCGCTGGATCCCAGCAACGTGCGGATCACCGATCTCGACCTCTCCGACGACCGTCGCGAGGAGCGACTCCAGGGTGATACCCAATGACGAACCACCAGAAACGACTATCCGCACCGGATTCCTGGCCGGTCGAGCGCAAGACGGAGACGTTCACCGTCAAGGCCGACGACGGCCCCCACGGCGACGCAGGGGTTCCCCTCGTCGTCCTGCTCCGTGACGTGCTCGGCTACGCCGACTCCAAGAAGGAAGCACGGTACGCGCTCGAATCGGGGAACGTCCTGATCAACGGCGACGCGGTACGCGATTACCGCCGTCCCGTCGGGATGTTCGACATCCTCGCTTTCGTTGAGCGCGAAGAGTACTACCGCGTCTTCCCCGACGAAGGGGGACGCCTTGCACTGACCGAAATCGACGCCGAGTCCGCGGGCAGCAAGCTCGGCAAGATCATCGGCAAGCGCCAGGTCGCCGGCGGCGACACCCAGCTCAACCTCCACGACGGGCAGAACCTGCTCGTCGAGGATGCGAGCGAATACGGCGGGGACGACTCGCTGGTCGTCGACAACGAGACCGACGAGATCGTCGCCCACTTCCCGTACGAGGAAGGCGCGCTCGTCACGGCTGTCAGCGGACAGCACGCCGGCGAGATCGGCGAGGCGACGACGATCGAAGTAACGCCCGGCAGCGGTGAGAACCGCGTCGAAGTCGAGGGCGTCGCGGGAAGCCCCGACTTCGAGACCGTCGAGGAGTACGTCGTCGTCATCGACGAGAACTTCGTCGAGGGCGGTCTCGACGAGGACGAGGAAACAGCAGACGAAGAGGTGAGCGACGATGAGTGAAGCCGAGGCCGACTTCCACGAGATGCGTGAGCCACAGGTCGAGAAGGTCGTCGTCCACATGGGCGTCGGTCAGGGTGGCCGTGAACTCGCCAACGGCGAGGAGATCCTCGAAGAGGTCACGGGCCAGCAGAGCGTCCGGACGCAGGCCAAATCGACCAAACCCGACTTCGGGATCCGACAGGGCGATCCGATCGGCGCGAAGGTCACTCTTCGTGCTGAGGACGCCCACGAGTTCCTGGAGACGGCACTGCCGATCGCGGATGTGTCGCCGACGCAGTTCGACGACACCGGCAACTTCAGCTTCGGTGTCGAGGAACACACCGACTTCCCGAGTCAGGAGTACGATCCGAGCATCGGGATCTTCGGACTGGACGTCACGGTTAACCTCGTCCGTCCCGGCTACCGCGTTACGAAACGCAAGAAAGCAAGCCGCTCGATCCCCTCGAGCCACCGACTCGATCCCGACGACGCAGTCGCGTTCGTCGAATCGACGTTCGACGTGGAGGTAGAACAATGAGCGAAAGTGAAAACGACCAGACGGGCGAGCACGCCACCAAGCGCACCGGCCAGCTAGAGGAGTGCCAGCGCTGTGGCCGCAAGCAAGGTCTCGTCGGGAAGTACAATATCTGGCTGTGCCGACAGTGCTTCCGAGAGATCGCCCGAGACATGGGATTCAAGAAGTATCGATAATATGACGGCAAACGATCCGCTCAGCAACGCCCTCTCGGGGATCAGTAACGCCGAGAGTGTGGGTCACCTGACCCACGAGGTATCGCCCGCCTCGAACGAGATCGGACAGGTGCTCGAGGTCTTCTACGACCGCGGGTACGTCGACGGCTTCGAGTTCGTCGACGACGGCCGATCCGGACAGTTCGAGGTCGAGTTGAAAGGTGCCATCAACGAGTGTGGCCCCGTCAAGCCCCGCTACTCCGCGGGAGCCGAGGAGTTCGAGAAGTGGGAGAAACGGTTCCTCCCCGCTCGGGACTACGGGACGCTCGTTGTTACGACCAGTCACGGCATCATGAGCCACTACGAGGCCCGCGATCAGGGTATCGGTGGTCAGGTCATCGCGTACGTGTACTAATGACGAGAGTAGCAATCGAACTATCGGACGAAGTCAGCGCAGAGGTCGACCACCTCGAACTGACGATCGACGGACCGAACGGCAGCGTCACGCGACGCCTCTGGTACCCCGACGTCACTGTCGAGGTCGAAGACAACGAGGTCGTCATCGAAAGCGACGCCGAGGACGCGAAAACGCTCTCGACGGTTGGCACGTTCCAGAGCCACGTCGAGAACATGATCCACGGCGTCAACGAAGGCTGGGAGTATACCATGGAGGTCTTCTACTCTCACTTCCCGATGCAGGTTCGGGTCGAGGACGGCGACGTCGTCATCGAGAACTTCCTCGGTGAGAAAGCGGCTCGCCGAACGACGATCCACGGCGACACGCAGGTGGACGTCGACGAGGAGATCGTGACGATCAGCGGCCCCGACAAGGAGGCCGTCGGACAGACGGCTGCCGACATCGAACAGCTAACCCGGGTTTCGGGCAAGGACGTTCGCGTCTTCCAGGACGGCGTCTACATCACCCAGAAACCCAGCAAAGGAGGTGCCTGATAGATGGCAGACGAACCCGAAGAACTCGAAGACATCAGCGGTGTCGGCGCGAGCAAAGCGGAAGCGCTCGAAGAAGCAGGCATCGAGTCCGTCGAGGACGTCAGGGCGGCGAGCCAGGACGACCTCTCGGACGTTGACGGCATCGGGAACGCGCTCGCTGCGCGTATCAAGGCCGATGTCGGTGACCTCGAAGTCGACGAAGAGGCCGATGCGGAGGCCGAAATCGAAGACGAGGACGTCGACGAGGAAGCCGAGGAGGACGTCGAGACCGAACTCCAGCCACGCGGGCTGGCCGACAAGACGCCCGACCTCAGCGACGACGAGGCACGCCTGATCGCCGAGCGACGTTCGGCGAGCAAGCCCGCGTTCAGGGCGCAGGACTACCACAAGAAAAAGCGGATCCCCGAGAACTGGCGCGAGCCCCGTGGTGCGCTCTCGAAGCAGCGACGCGGTATCAAAGGGAAAGGCGCGACGGTCGAGGCGGGCTACCGGACGCCCAAACCGGTTCGTGGCAAACATCCGAGCGGCTTCGAGGAGGTCCGTGTGCACAACACGGACGACCTCGAGGGCGTCGACGGTGACCGAGAAGCGGTTCGTATCGCTTCGACAGTCGGTGCTCGCAAGCGCGAGCGCATCGAAGAGCTTGCAGAGGAACAGGGCGTTCGCGTCCTGAATCCCACCTACGTCGAAGTTGAGGTGGACCAATGACTGACCTGAAAGCACAGAAACGACTCGCAGCGGACGTCCTCGATGTCGGAAAGAACCGTGTCTGGTTCGACCCCGAAGCACAGGGCGAGATCGTCGACGCGATCACCCGCGAAGACATCCGCGAACTCGTCGATCAGGGCATCATCACCGCAACGGAAAAGAAGGGCAACTCCCGCGGCCGCGCTCGCGAGCGCGCCGACAAGCGTGCCTACGGCCACCAGAAAGGCCCCGGCAAGCGCAAAGGGAAGTCCGGTGCTCGACAGAACGAGAAGAAAGAGTGGTCGGCGAAGGTTCGTGCCCAGCGACAGCTGCTCCGCGAACTCCGCGACGACGGGACCATCGACCCCGGTCAGTACCGGGAACTGTACAACAAGTCCCGTGGTGGCGAGTTCCGCGACGTAGCACGGCTGGTGAACTACATCGAAAACAACTACGGCGTCGACGTCGACGCCGAAGGTGATCAGTAATGGCAACTGGACCACGATACAAGGTGCCGATGCGGCGCCGTCGCGAGGTTCGGACCGATTATCATCAGAGGTTGCGCCTGCTCAAATCCGGCAAACCACGGCTAGTCGCTCGCAAGAGCAACAAGCACGTGACGGCGCAGCTGATCGTTCCGGGTCCGAACGGCGACGAAACCATCGCGAGTGCACACTCCAGCGATCTGGCCGAGTACGGCTGGGAAGCCCCAACGGGCAACATCCCCGCGGCGTACTTGACTGGACTACTCGCTGGCAAACGCGCGCTCGAAGATGGCACCGAGCAGGCGGTGCTCGACATCGGCCTCAACACGGCGACTGAAGGGAGTAAAGTATTCGCAGTACAGGAAGGAGCGATCGACGCGGGGCTCGAAATCCCGCACAACGACAGCGTCCTTCCCGACTGGGAGCGTAACCGCGGCGAGCACATCGCCGAGTACGACGAACAGCTCGACGAGCCGCTGTACAGCGGCGAGTTCGACGCCACAGACCTGCCCGAGCACTTCGATACGGTGCGAGAGGAGATCCTCGAACAATGAGCGGAAACAACTACAACGACGGCTGGGAGCCGGTTACACGGCTCGGTCGAAAGGTACAGGAGGGCGACATCGACACGATGGAAGACGCCCTCAACTCCGGACTCCCGCTGAAGGAGGCCGAAGTCGTCGACCAGCTCCTTCCGGGGCTGGAAGACGAAGTGCTCGACATCAACATGGTACAGCGGATGACTGACTCGGGTCGCCGGGTCAAGTTCCGCTGTGTCGTCGCGATCGGTAACCGCGACGGCTACGTCGGCTACGCGGAAGGCCGCGACGATCAGGTCGGTGCCGCGATCCAGAAGGCGATCGACATCGCCAAGCTGAACATCATCGACGTGCCTCGCGGGAGCGGCTCCTGGGAGGACCGCGCCGGTGGTGACCACTCGCTCGCCCGCAAGGCGACCGGGAAGGCAGGCAGCGTAAAAGTCGAAGTCAAGCCCGCACCGAAAGGACTTGGACTCGCGGCGGCGGAGACGCCGCGCAAGGTCCTCGAGCTCGCGGGTGTCGAGGACGCCTGGACGAAGAGCCACGGCAACACTCGCACGACGGTGAACTTCGCGAAGGCCACGTACAACGCACTGCGTAACGCAGCCGAGTCACGTGTCCCGGAGTACACCCAGGAGCAGCGTGAGGTGGTAGAATGACGCAGGCGATCGTGCAGCTCCGCGGCGAGGTCAACATGCTCGGCGACGTGCAAGACACCATGGAGATGCTGAATCTCCACGGCGTCAACCACTGTACGCTCGTCCCCGAGACCGAGACCTACCGTGGAATGATCACGAAGGTTCACGACCACGTCGCACATGGCGAGCCGAGCCAGGACGTCGTCGAGGAGCTGATCCGCCGCCGCGCCGAGCCGCTCGAAGGCAGCGCGGACATCGACGACGAGTGGATCGCCGAGAACACCGAGTACGACGACGTGACGGCATTCACCGAGGCGCTACTGGACGAGGAGACGAAGCTGCGAGACGCGGGGCTGTCACCAGTCCTCCGTCTGCACCCGCCACGCGGTGGTCACGAGGGTATCAAACACCCGACCAAAGAGGGCGGCCAGCTCGGAAAGCACGATACCGAGGAGATCGACGAACTCCTCACCGCAATGCGATAGAACAATGACTAGTAAGAAACGACGACAGCGCGGCTCGCGCACGCACAGCGGCGGTTCCCACAAGAACCGACGTGGTGCCGGTCATCGCGGTGGCCGAGGTGCAGCCGGGCGTGACAAACACGAGTTCCACAACTACGAACCGCTCGGCAAGCACGGCTTCACCCGTCCCGAATCAGCACAGGACGAGATCCTGACGATCGACGTCCAGAAGCTCGACGAGGACGCCACGCTGTTCGTGGCCGACGGCGACGCCGAGGAGGTCGACGGTCGCTACCGTATCGACGCTCGCGATATCGTCGAGGACGGTTACGAGGCCGACGCGGTCAAGGTACTGGGTGGCGGACAGGTTCGCAACCAGCTCGAAATCATCGCTGACGCCTTCTCGGCGAGCGCACGCGGGCTCATCGAGGAGGCAGACGGCGAGGCAGTCCTCTCCGAACGTGGAGAGGACGACGAGGACGAACCACAAGACGTATCCCAGACTGACGAAGACGAGGAATAAGACATGGGATGGAAGGAGGCTGCTGAACCGGTCCTCACGCGGATGCCCGTAGTCCGCAGACCGAGAAGCCACGTGCCGTTCAAGCGAAAGCTACTGTGGTCCGGCGGAATCTTGATGCTGTACTTCTTCCTGACGAACATCGTGCTGTGGGGTGTTCCTCGGGGAGGAGACGGTGCCGACGTGTTCGGCCAGTTCGGATCGATTCTCGCCGTCGAACAGGGGACGCTAATGCAGGTCGGGATCGCCCCGATCGTCACTGCGAGTATCGTCTTGCAGCTGTTGGGCGGTGCGAACCTGCTCGGGCTGGATACGAACGACCCGCGGGATCAGGTGCTCTATCAGGGACTCCAGAAGCTACTGGTCGTCGTGATGACCGTGCTAATGGCGGTGCCGCTCGTCTGGGCAGGATTCCTGCAGGCGAGTCAGGGCGTTGCTACCCAGCTCGGCATCCCACTCGAAGGGCTTCGGGTGATCATCTTCGCCCAGATCGTCCTCGGCGGCATCCTCATCCTGTACATGGACGAGATCGTCTCCAAATGGGGTGTCGGCAGCGGTGTTGGCCTGTTCATCATCGCTGGTGTGAGCCAGAAGCTCGTCGCCGGGTTCATCAGTCCCGGGGAAGGTGGCTTCTTCCCGACCTGGGTCAACATCGCGCTCGGTCGTGAGGGCCCCAGTGGCTCGATTGCCAGTGGTAGCGGCCTCGACTTCATCATCTTCGGCGACGGACAGCTCCTTGCGCTGATCACGACGGTGCTGATCTTCGCCATCGTCGTCTACGCCGAAAGTGTCCGGGTCGAGATCCCGCTGAGTCACAGCCGGGTCAAGGGCGCGCGTGGTCGCTTCCCCGTGAAGCTCATCTACGCCAGCGTCCTGCCGATGATCCTCGTTCGCGCGCTGCAGGCGAACGTGCAGTTCATCGGTCGGATTCTCGACCGGACGACGACGATGCCAGCGTGGCTTGGCGTCTACTCCGACGGCCAACCCACGGCAGGGTTCTTCTACTACACCGCACCGATCTACAGTCCGGACGACTGGATGTGGTGGACGGCGTCCGTCACGCAGGCTCCGGCAGATGTCATGATTCGGGTCAGTGTCGACCTGTTCGTGATGATCGTCGGCGGGGCGATCTTCGCGATCTTCTGGGTCGAGACGACGAACATGGGTCCGGAATCGACTGCGAAACAGATTCAGAACTCCGGGATGCAGATTCCCGGGTTCCGCCAGAACGTCGGCGTCGTCGAGAAGGTCATGGAACGGTATATTCCGCAAGTGACCGTTATCGGCGGTGCGCTCGTCGGCGTGCTCGCGGTGGGCGCGAACATGCTCGGTACCATCGGTGAAGTCACGGGTACCGGGCTGCTGCTGACAGTCTCCATTACGTACAAGCTGTACGAGGAGATCGCAGAGGAGCAGCTCATGGAGATGCACCCGATGATGCGGGACATGTTCGGGAAGTAGGGCCACATTGTGGACCCAGCTTTTATTTATTGAGTTTGTCCAGCCGTGGGCATGTCCATAGGGTCGTTCAGCTATACCGCTCCTCGTTCCACGGGTCAGCGGTGTTCGAGTAGCCACGTTTCTCCCAGTAGCCTCGCTCCTGTCCGGTCAGGATCTCGACGCCACAGACCCACTTCGCGCCCTTGTAGGCGTATTTATGCGGCGTCACGACGCGGAGCGGGCCGCCGTGATCCGGCGAGAGCGGTTCGCCGTCGAACTCGGCCGCAAAGAGCACCTCGGGTCGCAGACAGTCCTCAAGGGGGAGGTTCGTCGTGTAGTCGTCGAGCGCGTAAAAGAGGACGTGCGAGGCGTCGTCGTGGAGTCCTGCGCGGTCGGCAATAGTGGGGAAGGGAACGCCCGCGAACTGGCAGTCGAACTTGCTCCAGCCGGTGACACAGTGAAAGTCCTGCTGCTGGGTCTCCATGGGGAGTTGTTGAAACGCCTCCCAGTCGAAGGTCAACTCCTGCTCGACTGCGCCGCTTACGCGGAACTCCCACTCGTCGCGGTTCCACTCGGGCGTCCCGCTCTTCGAGAGGACGGGGAACTCCTCGGTCTCGCGCTGGCCCGGTGGGAGTCGCTCGTCGCCGAACTCGGCGTACAGTTCCGTACAGTCCCTGTCGACGGTGTCAGTCATTACTCGCGATAGGATCGTCGCTGCCGTATGTCTGACGCTCGTCACCGTGATCCCGAACACCGATAGTACTCGGGGATCGGTACACTTTTTTCCGGACACGCCCACCCGCCTGTAACGGTCTGACATGCGGCCCTCTCGCAGGACCGACGAATCAAAGATCATGCGCTCTACTACCATACGTCCGGCTCTCACAGCAGGTGTCTGTCTCGTCGCGTTCGGCCTCGGTGCGGCGACTATCTCCGACCCGACCGATGCCGCCGCGACGGCCGGTATCGGCGGCGCAACACAGCTTTCGCTCCCAGTCTCCTCGACGCTCGTCTTCGGGGTTCTCGCCGTGCTCGTGGTGGGGCTCACAGCCGGGATCTATTTCCTCGGCGACGCGCAGGCCTCGGATATGGCGGTGGGCAAGGCAGTCCCGTTTCTCGCGGGGATTCTCGTGATCGGCACTGTCGGAGCGGGGATCTTCCTGGCCTCCGGCGGTGACGGCGGAACGGCACAGGAAGGCCTCGACGGAATCGGCGAGGTTGCTCCGGATGTCGGCGTCGAAGACGCGGCTGAGGAAGCCGAACCCGAAGAAGGCGGTGGCGGCAGTCCGGTCGCGACGATCGCCCTGATCGGGCTGTTCGTGCTGGCCGCACTCGGAGCCTTCCTCTACTGGCTCCGGCGCGACGACGATGAAGCGACCGAGACCGTCGACCTTGACCAGTCGGACGAACAAGCGGAGGAGACGCAGCTCGGTGAGGCCGCAGGTGAGGCCGCCGATCGGATCGAGCAATCGGACCGGGAGTTCGAAAACGAGGTCTACACCGCGTGGAGCGAGATGGTCGACGTCGTCGATCTCCGGGACCCGGAGACGAGTACTCCCCGTGACTTTGCCAGCGCCGCGGTCGACGCCGGACTGGACCGACAGCACGTCGATCGGCTCCGGACCGTCTTCGAGGAGGTCCGCTACGGCGAGCGCGCCGTGACGCCCGAGCGCGAGCAACAGGCGGTCGAGGCGCTCCGGCAGATCGAACGCGCGTACGGGGGTGAGTCGGAGTGACGACCATCGAGCGCCGTATCGGCGTGGTACTTGGGGTGGCTATCGCCGCGCTGGGTGTCGCGACGTTTTTCTCGCCCGGCCTCGGAGCGATGTTCTCTGCCGACGAGTTCCTGCTCACTATCGTCGGGATCGCCGCTCTGGGACTGGGCGTCTATATCGCGCGGGACCGCTGGTTCATGGAGGCGGGTCACGCCCCGACCGGCGATCCCGAGCTGATTCAGGGTATTCCGACGCCCGGCGAGGGATTCGATCGTGCCCTGCGGTCGGCCTCCTCGGTCCACGAAATCTCCGGGCGCGAGACGGTCACCGAGCGCCTCGAAGCAGTCGGTGTCACTGTCTTGCAGCGACGACGTGGCTACACCGAAGCCGAGGCCCGTGAACGTCTGGAGAGCGGCGAGTGGACCGACGATCCGGTCGCCGCGGCGTTTTTCGACGGCACGGGCTGGGCCGCGTTCCCGCTTGCCTTCCGGCTGCGGGTTCGTCTCGGGGAGGAATCGCGATTCGGTCTGAAGGCACGCCGGGCCGCAGAGGAGCTAGAGCGGATCTGGACGAGAACGGAGGATACCGATGAGTGAATCACAGCAGGTTGCCGCGGCCCAGGAGGAAAGCACAGAGACGACGGACACGACAACTGAAGCCGACGCCGGAGCGGCGGAGCCAGCCCGGACGGCTGCTGACTCCCACCAGGACGTCCTCCGGCAGACCGGTCGCTGGGCGGGGATCACCGCGCTTGCGCTCTCTGGCATTGCCTTTGGCGTGTTCGCCCAGAACCCCGCCGCGTTTCTCGCGGGCGTCTTCGGCGTCACGTTCGCCGCCTACGCACAGGCAGGTGGTGCGCCGGAGTCGGAGCTCCATCTCCGTCGGGAGTTCGAGGACGACCGGCCGGATCCCGGCGAGGAGATCGAGGTGACCCTCTCGGTCGAGAACGTCGGCGAGTCGAGCCTGCCCGACGTCCGGATCGTCGACGGCGTGCCGGGCCAGTTACACGTCGCCGAGGGGACGCCCCGCCACGCGGCGGCCCTCGATCCCGGCGAGCGGGCGACGTTCAGCTATACAGTCACTGCCGAGCGGGGATCCCACGAGTTCGAACCGGCACAGGTGCTCGTCCGTGGCTTCAGCGGCGCAGTCGAACGTGAGACGTGGGTACGAGGCGAGAGCGACCCACTCGTCTGTACGCCCGGCTCGCTCCCGCCATCGACGAACCTCTCTCTGCAGCCGTTAACGACGCCGTACTCCGGACGCGTCGAGACGGACATCGGCGGCGACGGACTGGAGTTCTTCGCGACGCGGGAGTACCAGCCGGGCGATCCGCTCTCGCGGGTCGACTGGAACACCCGCGCCCGGACGGGCGAGCTTTCGACGCTGGAGTTCCGTGAGGAGCGCGCAGCGTCGGTCGTCCTGCTAATCGACGTCCGAACCGAGGCGTGGTGTCGGCCGACCGAGAGCGCGTCGAGTGCGGTCGAACGCTCCGTCGAGGGCGCGATGCAGTCGTTTTCCTCGCTCATCGATGCCGGTGATCGGGTTGGCATCGCCGCGCTCGGGACGACCGATTGCTGGCTCCCGCCCGGGAGCGGTGGAGATCATCGCACACGGGCCCGGGATCTGTTCCAGACCGAGCCGCTGCTGGCCCCCGATTCGGTCGACGACCTGATCGAGCGCCCGATCAGCGTCGCCACGCTGCGCCAGCAGCTACCGAGTCACGCCCAGATTATTCTCTTTTCGCCCCTCGTGGACGATCTGGTCGTCGAGCAGGCAAAACTGCTTGATGCCAGCGGGCACCTGCTGACCGCGATCAGTCCGAACCCGACGACGACCCGGTCGACCGGCGAATCCGTCGCCCGGATGGAACGTGACCTCCGGATCGCCGATCTCCGACGGTCGGGCCTGCGCGTCGTCGACTGGGCGTGGGAGGAGCCGCTCGTCACTGCGATCTCGCGGGCTGGAGCGAGGTGGTCGGCGTGAGCCCCGGAGTCGACCGCTCGCCGACGAAGCCGGGAACTGCAATCTCGCTGGCCGCGGGGGCCCTCGCGGTGGTTGTCCTCGGCGTCACGATGCCGCCCTCGGCCGGGCTGACGATCCCCGGAGTCGCGGTGATTGCCGCGGGACTGCACTATGGTCGAGAACGGGTCGTCACTGGGGGCGGCGTACTCCTGTTTGGGGGGGTTCTCGTCGCCGGGGTCGGTGACGCGGGGGTCGGGCCGACCCTGATCGCCGGCGCGCTCTCGGTGCTCGCATGGGACGTCGCAGTCAACGCCGTCGAACTCGGCGAGCAGGTGGGCTACGAGGCCGAGACACGCTCTGCAGAGCTCTCTCACGCCGCCGGGACGACGGCGGTCGGCTTCGGCACGGCGGTTGCTGCCTACGCGCTCTACGTGCCCTTCGAGGGGGGCCGACCCATCGTTTCGGTCGTCCTGCTGACCATCGCCGCCGTGCTCCTCGCGTCGGCGCTCCGGGTCAGCTCGCCGATGTCAACGACCACCCAGTGATCATCGCAGTCAGGTCCGACTTTTATAAATCGGTCCATCAATCGGTACAGTATGGGACAACTGAACTACGTCGACAGTGACGACCTCCGGGACTGGCTCAACGAAGTCGAAAGCAAGGAGTCGACGCTGTTTCTGATGGCTGCGATCGCATACGATGAGGGAGCGTCCATCTCGGAGCTGGGGAGCTGGTACGACCGTCCGAACGACGAGATACAGGACTGGATCGACCGGCTCGAATCCGGGCCGATCGTGCTTCCGGTGGCCGAACGAGAGGGTGTTGCGTTCGACGAACTGGCAGACCGGTCGGGGCTAGGACGGAAGACCGTGGTCGACTGGTTTGCCTCGCTCGAAGGGAAGCCGGTCTCGGAGGCGGCGAACATCGTCCACCGGTACAGTCAGGAGGACACGGGGCCGCTGATCGCCGGTACCGAATCACAGGTTCAGTACCTCGATTACGAGGCGATCGAGGAGCGCGGCTGGTCGATCGACGACGATGATCTCTTCGAGAAGGCGTCGGAAGCGGATCTCGATACGGGCGAGTACGGTCGGTTCCTCGTCGAGCCCGGGGAGACGATCCTCGAAGCCACCGAAAATCGGGAGCTGTCCTGGCCCTACGCTTGCCGCGGTGGAGCCTGCGCGAACTGCGCGGTGATCCTCAAAGAGGGCGACGTTGCCATGCCCGGCCAGACGATTCTCAGCGGTGATCAGGTAGAGCGGCTCAACGCGCGGCTCACCTGCGTCGGTGTGCCCGCGACGGCGGAACTCAAACTCGTGATGAACGTCCAGTTCCTCGACGAACTGGAGGAGCTTCGGCTTCCCTCGCCGATGGCGGACTCCGGCTCCCCGGTGTGACCATCCCCGCGGCCAGCGCCTCGAATCAGTCCCTTTTTACTGGACCGGAGGGTAGTCGACCTATGAGCTACGAAGAAGACGACAGCGTCATTCTGCACGACGAGCACAGCGAGTACGACGGTGAGGAAGGGACGGTCACGCAGGTCATGGAGACGATGTTCGGCGACGAGACCTACACCGTCAGCTTCGAGGACGGTCAGGAGACCGGCATCTCCGAGGACTCGCTGGAAGCAGCAGAGTAACTTCCCGATGGCGAGCGTTCCGTTCCATTACATCGACCTTCGCACGTTCTGTTACGCGACGGAGGACGAAAAGCGGGTCACTGAGGCGCTCCAGTACTATCTCCCCGAGGAGTTCGAGGTGGACCGCGCCGAAAGTGAGGGCCACTACGGCGACCGGATCGTCGTGCTCTCCGCCCGGGTCGAAACCGCCGACGACATGCGCCACGTCCTCCGACGCGTCGCGGATATCGACGAGGTGGATCGGTTCCTCGACGAACTCGACCAGCGCGTCGACGAGAACTGCTCGCTCTTTTTGAGCCTCGACAAGCAATCCGCGTTCAACGGGGCGGCGGCGGTCGGCGACGGGATCACCCTCCGCGCGAAAGTCGAAGCCTATCCCGCAAAGAAGGCCGCGGCCGTCGAGAACGCCCGCGAAGCGATCGAGGGCGTTCGCGACGACGCGTTCTGAGGGCCGCTTTCCTCGCCGGTCGCGACGTCGAAACGCAACTGCAAAGAGCCGCCGCGCCGGTTCTCGTTCTATGTACGAGGCGGTACAGGCCTGGCCTGACGGTGACTCGACAGTCGCCCGGCTGGCCGAGACGGCAAGCGAGTACGGCTACGATGGGATCGTCGTCAGGAACGCCGAGGATGCCCGCCGCGACCGTGCTTCGTTCGCCGAAGTTCGGGAGGAACTCGGCGTCGACGTCGTCGCCGCCAGCGAGATCACGACTGATGACCCCCAGCGAGCCAGCGGGTTCGTCGGCAACTACCGCGAGCGGGATCGACTCGTCATCGTTGGGGGTGGAACGAACGCGATCAACCGCTTTGCGGTCGAACAGGAGCATGTCGACGTGCTCGCCCACCCGATGCGTGGTGATGGCGATTTCAACCACGTGCTCGCCCGTGCCGCCCGCGACAACGGCGTCCGGATCGAGTTCGACCTGTCCCCAGTCCTCCGGACGACCGGCGGCAAGCGGGTCCAGGCGCTCAGATCGCTCCGAAAGCTTCGAGAGCTCGTCGAGCAGTACGACGCGCCGTTCGTGGTGAGCGCAACGCCCCGGTCACACCTCCATCTGCGCGCACCGCGGGAACTCGCCGCCGTCGGCGAGACGATCGGGTTCGACGCCGGGACGATCGAGGCAGGACTCGCCGAGTGGGACCGACTGATCGAGCGCAACCGCGAGATTCAGTCCGAGTCGTTCATTGAGCCAGGGGTCGAACGTGGGAGATATGCGGAGGATACCTGAAAGCCATGACGCGAACGCCTGAGGATCACGGGAAGCGCTTCGACGAGATCGCCCCGGAATACGACGACGAGAAAAGCCCGGAGTATCGCACATGTGTCGAACTCGTCGTCGAGCACGCCGAGCCGGACGGCGAGGAGACGCTTCTCGATCTCGGTGCCGGCACTGGAGCGATCTCGCTGGCGCTCGCCGAGGATGCGGGACGCGTGATCGGCCGGGACGTCAGCGAGGGGATGCTCGAACAGGCTCGCCGGAAAGCGAGCGATCGTGGAGTCACGAACGTCGAGTTCGACGAGGGACGCTTTCGCGAGCCGAACGTCAACGAGCCGGTCGACGTCGTCACCTCGAACTTCGCGATGCATCACCTCTCGGACGAGGAAAAGCGCGAGGCTATCGACGTGATCGCCGGACTGGGGCCACGAAAGTTCGTCCTCGGCGACGTGATGTTCTTCGGCGAACCGGATCCCGACGAACCGTTTTACAGCCCCGAAGTGGACGATCCGGCAACGGTGGGGATGCTCGCGGACGCGCTGACCGACGTCGGGTTCGCCCTGACGGCCGTCGAACCGGTGCACGAGCAGGTCGGCGTGCTCGTCGCAGAACGATCACGCGACGACGGCGCGCAATGAAACACCTCCCCAAACACGTCCGCCCGCACTGGCGCTATCTCGCCGTCGTGCTGGAGTCGTCGCCGGAGGCCACCCTCTCGCGGGGCGCGTTCCAGCGCGAACTCTGGTACGCTGCCCAGAATCTCATTGGTGATGCCGGAAGCGCCGACGCGGACCTGACCGTGCTCGACTTTTCGTTTGCGGAGGGACAGGGCGAGACTGTCGTCCGCGCCCGGCATGGACACGTCACCGAGGCACGTGCCGCGCTTGCCTGTATCGACAGTATCAACAGTCACGAAATCGGCATCCGTCTCACCGGTATCAGTGGCACGATCCGTGCCTGTGAAGAAAAGTATTTAGGACGAGGGACGGAAGTTTCGGACGAGAGAAACGTCGTGTTCGACGGCGAACGGCGATCTGCGCTCATCCGCGACGATCTGGTGGATGTCGCAGTCGACGGCTCGTACGTCGGCGCGATGACACTCGATTTACAGTGATACTATGCAGGGACAAGCTCAACAGCAGGCCTACGACCGAGGGATTACGATCTTCTCCCCGGACGGACGGCTCTATCAGGTAGAATACGCCCGCGAAGCGGTCAAACGCGGCACAGCCAGCATCGGTGTTCGAACGGAAGATGGCGTCGTTCTTGCCGTCGACAAGCGCATCCGATCGCCGCTGCTCGAAGGAACCAGCGTCGAGAAGCTCCACAAGGCCGACGACCACATCGGCATCGCCAGCGCGGGCCACGTGGCCGACGCCCGCCAGCTGATCGACTTCGCGCGCCAGAACGCCCAGACGAACCGCCTGCGCTACGGCGAGCCGGTCGGCGTCGAGACGCTCACGAAGGAGGTCACCGACCACATCCAGCAGTACACGCAGGTCGGTGGCGCACGCCCCTTCGGCGTCGCGCTGATCATCGGCGGCATCGAGAACGGCGAACCCCGTCTCTACGAGACGGACCCCTCCGGGACGCCGTACGAATGGAAGGCGCTCGCCGTCGGTGCCGACCGCGGCGACATCCAGGAGTTCCTCGAAGAGAACTACGACGGCGGCGACAGTCTGGACGACGGCATCGTCCTGGCGCTCGAAGCACTCGCCTCCGTGAACGACGACGAACTGAACCCCGAAGGACTCGCGCTGGCAACGATCGAAACCGAGACCGAGGAGTACGCCGAACTCGATACCGACGAGATCCGCGAGTATCTCGAGGCCAACGATCTGCTCGCTGGCGAGGACGCCGACGACGAAGACGAAGAAGACGACGAGGAGTAAGCCAGTCCCCTCGACGGGCCTTTCTTCCCTTTCGAACGATCCCCGTGGAGCCACAGCGATATCTCCGGTCCCCTGACGGTCGAACGTAGTACGACAGGTAGCCGTCGGACAGGCACAATGTGTAGAATTTGTGGATTATATACAAATAGAAACCACGAGCAATCGAGGGAAGTTCTACAATGTGTGAGTTCAGTTCCCGTCCGGCTCACGGATCGCGGTGACTCGACCCGCCCATCCGGTCGAGCAGCGTCCGCCGCCCACGTTCGAGCCCGAGGCCGACGGCGAGCAGGATCAGTCCACCGACGACGAGTGCGACCGCGCCGGACAGCGCATCCGCCACTGTCGTTCCCAGAAACGACAGGACGACGAGCAGGAACGCCAGCGCGGCGACGTTCACCAGCGGTGGCTCCGCGAATCGGTAGCTGACCGCGACGGTCACGAGCACCAGCACCAGCGCGAGCAGGTGCGCGAGCAGTGCAGTAGCTGTCGGCTGCAGATCTGCAACCGCCAGCATGGGCAAGACTGCGAGCACCAGCGTCCCGATGGCAGTCCAGAGCGGCAACGCGACGTTCTCGCTCGTCCGGCTATCGAGCGCTGCTCGCCCGGTTACTGCGACGGCACCGACCCCCGCGGCCACAATTACGGCGTCCATCTCGGGTGCTGGACCGAATCGGCCACCCGTGCCAGCCAGGACGATCGTGGTCCCGAGCGCCCCGGCAACGCCGACGAACCGGTAGGCGAACCCGAGGGGAGTCTCGCGTCGCCACGCTCCCAGTGCGAACAGGACGACGCTATAGAGGCCGATCACGACGGCGGGCTCTGCCGTCGTTGCCGTCCCGAGCGTCGCCGCGCCGACCGCGAGGCCGCCCGCGGTAACCAGCCGGGACGCCAGCGCGTGGCCGGTCGGCACTGCGACGGCTGTCCAGGCCAGTAACAGCCACGCCGGATCGACGTCCAGCGCGAACAGGTCGGCAAGCGCAAACAGCGAGACACCGACGAAGCCCGCCCCGAACACGAGCAGCGCCAGCCCAACACGCGGGTACTGCCCACGCTGGAGCCACACGCCGCCACCGTAGCCAGCGGCGGGGATCGCGACCAGCAGGAGTGCACGAATCGTTCGCGGGATATCAGACCAGTTCGCGGTGAGAAACAACAGAAATCCCGCACCGACCAGCACCGCACCCATCACCGACAGGGCGGTGATCAGGCGTGAGGCGCGGTCCTCGGGCTCGTGGTGATCCAGGATCGCCTCGGCTTGCTCCCGTGTGATGATGTCGGCGGCCACCCAGTCCTCGACCGCGTCTTCGAGGTCGTCGCGGTCCATAATTCGACGGGTTCACAGTGGGCGGTCATAAACTTCGTGGGGGCGCTCACCCGCATCTGCTGCGCTCGCGTTCGACGTCGTGCTCCCCGTAGAGCTCGATATACAGCACATCCGCGGTCTCCCGATCGGCACACGAGATAGAGTAGCCGAACTCGTGTTCGTGGCCCATATGTGTGACAGAAACCGAGTAGCTGGTCCCGTTCGTCCCCTCGAATACGTCCGGTTCGACGACCTCTGTCGGCTCGGGACGCGTCCCGGCATCGATCTCGTAGGTGTCCGCGAACACCGACTCGCCGTCCTGTTCGATCTCGACTGTGGCCGCTGTCTGCTCTTCCATGCGATTGAGCAGTATCAGGTTGCCGGTTGTCGCGGTGTGGGCCGACAGGCAGCCAGCCGACAGCGACGCGACTCCACATGCGCTCAGAAGCTGTCGCCTGGTTGGCATAGTCGTCTGTTCACGATCGGTTGATATGTGTCTTGGGACGCCAGCGCGTCGCTGCGAGAAGACGGACTGGAAGCGATCCAGTCGGCCTGCCGCTGTCCCCAGCCCGTACCTGGTCGGTCTGTTCAATTTTCCTCTGGCCACCCGCCCAATGGCGTCGCACACGCCCAGTTCTGGCCATCCTTGCTGTCCAATTCGTCCTGTGACTGAAAGAACCCGCTGTTCTCCCAGATCTCACCGGATACGATCCCGTCGCTTCCGATTTGCACAAAGAAGTGTTCCATCCGCGGCGTCACACTGACAATAGCCTCATGGGACGTACTCACGTTACTGGAGTTGGTTTCAAGGACAACTTCGTAGTCCTGCAGCTCGTTGGGGCACTCCAGTCCGGGAGCACGGAGCATCTCGCCCTTTCGACCAACGTACTCACCGCTCGAAACGGATTCGACCTCATTCAGCCAATCCGTGGGCTCGACAGTAAGCTCGTCCGTGATTACTGCCTCTCCGCCGTCCTCTGCAATCGTGACGCTCACGTCGACCGCGTCATCGGTCTGGTTGCTCACCGTGAGTTCTGGGGGTTGCCCTCGTGTTGGTGTTACCTCCTCGAACGTCAACATCGTCTCGCCCCGCCCGAGAAATGAATCATCCGCGTGGACGTGATGCTCGTAGTAGCGGTTCTGTTCGGTATCCCACAGGATCGAGTCCTCGGCGACGATTTCCGGGTATGTAAGTTCATCTGCGGTGTATTCGCCGTCTCGCAAAGCGGTTTCAATCTCAGTACTGACCTCCGTCGGGAATTCATACAGAGGAATGAACGAAGACGTACACCGTTCGTACCCGTGATTATCTACTCCGTCACCCCCCAGACAGCCCGCAGTTGTCGTCGCACATCCAGTTGTTGCGGCGGAGAGAAACGCTCGCCGGTTCATATCAGAGTCTGATTGTTGTATAATAAATGCTTTCTGGTGGTTCAAATGTGCCGGTATCGAACAAGCACGGGATACCCGTCGAATGCACTCACGTCGCACCCATCACGGAAGCGGCGGCAATCAGTCGCGTGGACCCGTCTCACTCTCGTGGTGCGAGAGAATGGAATCGGCCTGTTCTGGAGTGGTACTGTCTATAGTCAGCCAGTCGTCAACCGTGCTTTTAGGGTCCATACGCTGGTACAGGCCGTTATATTATCAGCAAACTTATTTTCCGTCTCGAACCCACGTTGCCATCTGTCGGCTGTATGCATCGTACACTGCGAGTCCGGTTTGGAGTGTTTCGTATACTTCCCCAGCATCGACATGTCCGTACTCATGGGCAAGGACGTTTCTGAACCCGATAGCGGACACAAGTGTGGTCGCTGTCTCCTCGTCGATAACGCCCTCTTGAGACAGAATGTGGACTGCTTCTTTCGCAGTGCTCCCGTCGTACCCGAAATCGCGCGTCGCGATATGTTGAGCCAGATCAGAACACGCCTGAATCGCGTTCTCGAACATTCGCTCAACGGCGCGCTGTTCGGTCGTACTTCGAAGGAACTCTTCGCGGGACAGCGTTTCTTGCTTCTCGGATAATTCGCCGTGATACTGTTCGATCTGCTCAAGCTTGATCGAAACAACTCGTCTGTCAGCCACGCAGTCCGTCCTCCGCGATTCGATCGATCACAGCACGCTGCTCGCGACGTATAGTGTCACGGTTGGCAGAGAACGCCTCCTCGATGTCCGATTTAAACTGCTCGAACGCGTCCTCGTCACCGCAGACAAATGTCCCGTTAACCGCGTCATGTGCAACATCAAGCGACAGCGCTTCGATGTCGGAGACATCGATAAATGGGAGCTCCTCTCGCTGAAGATTTCCCGACAGGAAACATCGCTTGTCGAACCGATCACCCTCAGTAAGACCGTCGGAAAACTTGACGGCAAGATCGATATCAGACGCCTGGGTCGTCTCACCCGCGCTCTGGGAACCGAACACGATAGCGAACTCGACGTCGGCGTCAGCGCACACTGACGCTTCGAAGGCAGCGATCAGCTCCGAATCCACGTTGCCCCCGTCCATATGTAAATCGACGGCGTATCGTCACAAAAGAATTCCGCTGCGTAGACTATCTGGTCGAACAGGACCGACACTGAGTGTAACTCGAAAGAACAGTCGGAATAGGATTTGAACCACGCGAAGACGTGCTCGCTTCGCTGCGACTCAACTCCGCTCGTTCAGTATCCGCTCACAGCAACTGCACTTGTCCGAGTCGAGAACTGGCCGCGGGACCGGATTTGAACAACGCGAAGACGTGCTCGCTTCGCTGTGCGCGTCTTCTCTCGTTCAAATCCGCTCCTGCTCCCTCACTGCAAACTGCTCGCTACGCTCGCAGTTTTTGTTCAGTGCGCGGGACCGGATTTGAACCGGCGGACCCCTACGGGATAGCGTCCTAAGCGCTACGCCTTTTCCTGGCTTGGCTACCCGCGCGCTACCCGATATTCCCGAAGTAAAAACAAGAACCTGTCGTTCTCAGTCCGGATCCTCGTCGGTCGATTCCTCATCGTCGTCACCATACCGGCTCCGCAGGGAGTCCAGTTCGGAGTCGACGTCGACCTGCACCGGATCGTCGTCCTCGTCGGCGTCTTCCTGCTCGTTACGACGCGCTCGCTCCTGTTGCTCGCCGACCCGCGCTTCGGCATCCCGGACCTGTTCGTCGAGGTCGTCCCGGAGCTCGCGGGCTTCGGTAAGGATTTCGCGGGCCGTTTCGTCCCGCGGGAGCGCGCCCTCATCGACCGCGCGCTGAAGCTCGGCCAGCGCGTCATCGAGCCGGTCGAGGCTTTCCTCACCGAGGCGAGTGGCGGCATCTCTCGCCTCGCGGCCGCGACGTTCGGCCTCGCCGCGGAGCTCCTCGCCGCGCTCGCGGGCCTCGCGTTCGGCCTGTACGACCGAGATGGCGCGCTGGAGCGCTTCGAGAAGACGGATATTCGCCTCCAGCACGGCGATCGCGGTCGGGATCGCAACGTCGTCGGCGAAATCGAGCAGTTCTCGCGGGGACGGCGGGCGAGGAAGCCCGAGCGGGCCACGCCGTGGGCGCGGCTGTGGTTCGACCTCCCGGCGGAGGTCCCGGAGGGTGTCGGCCAGCTCCTCGGCGGTTCGGGCGAGTTCCTCGTCGGGGGCGCTGTCGCTCATAGGGTCGAGTTGGTGTGCCGCCAACAAAAACGGGGTGGTCGCGGCGTTACTCGTCTGCGTCCTCGGCTGGAGCGCCGATGAGGCCGTCCACGTCGGCGTGGCTGGCGAGCAGTTCGCCCATGCGGTCGACCGTCGTGGCGTCACGGGTTCGGCCCTCGCTGACGACGCCTTCGGCGCGGTCGATCGCGGTCAGCGTGTCGGTCTGGAGCAGGAGGATCGGGACGCCCTTCTCTTCGGCCTTGCCGATGACGGCTCCGGTCGGTCGGTGGCCGCCGGTGAGGATCAGACACTCGATGCCGGGGGCCTGCAGCGCGGCAGTCTGGACGTCCGAGCGGTCGCCGCCGGTGATGACCGCGGCGTCGCGTGTGCGCCGGAAGTGCCGGAGCGCGGCGTCACTGCCCATCGCACCGACGCTGAAGCGTTCGACGTAGGCGTCGGTATCGGCGTTGGTCAGGATCTCCGCACCGAGTTCGTCGGCGAGATCCGCGACCGTGATCCCGGCGAGGTCCTGCTCGCGCGGGAGCACGCCGTGGACCGAGATCCCCTTGCTTTCGAGGAACGGCGTCGCGTCGGTTTCGAGGCTGTCGAAGGCGTCGTCGCTGACGGCGTTGAACAGGACGCCAGCGAGTCGGTCGTCGAGCTGTCGCGCAGCGGCGAGCACCTCGTCGACGTCGCCCGGCGTCTCGTAGCCGCCAAGCAGGAGCACCTCGGCGTCGAGCAACTCGGCGACGTCCGCGTCGGTCAGATCGACGATCCCGCCGGTGGTCAGCGAGCCGCCCCCCTCGACGATCATCAGATCGCGTCCGGCCGCGAGCGTCTCGAAGTGCTCTTTGACCTGCGTCTGGAGGTCGCTGGCGTCTTCCTGGCCGCGGATGACCTGCTCGATAAACGTCGGCGAGTAGACGACGGGTTCGAGCTCGTGCATCTCCGCGTCCATCCCCAGCATCTCGCGGGCGAGCATCGGATCCTCGTCGAGCGTCTTGCCGACGCGCGAGCGGAGCCGCGTCCCTTTCGGTTTCATGTAGCCGACATCGAGGCCGCGCTCTTTGGCGAGCATGCCGAGCGCGATCGAGACGGCCGTCTTGCCGGTGCCTTCTTCGGTCGAGGTTACGAGTAGCGTCTTCGTCATAGTTTATCAGTGTCCACGGTCAGTTGCAGGTCGATCGCCGTTGCGCCGTCCGGTCCCGCGACCAGCGGGTTCACGTCGAGTTCGAGGATCGCCGGGAAGTCGGTCGCCAGCTGGGAGAGCCGCTGGAGCGACTCCGAGATGGCGTCCGTGTCCGCAGGCGTGCGGCCTCGCGCCCCACGCAGCAGCGGCGCGGCCTGAATGTCGTCGATCATCTCGTCGGCCTCCGGTTCGCTGATCGGCGCGATCCGGACGGTCGTGTCTTCGAGCACTTCGACGAAGATGCCGCCGAGGCCAAAGAGGACCATCGGGCCGAACTGCGGGTCGCGGTTGAGGCCGACGATCGTTTCCGTCCCATCATCGAGGTCGACCATCTCTTGGACCTGAATCCCGATGAGGTTTGCGTCGGGCTGGTAGTTGCGCGCCCGTGTCACGAGGTCCTCGTAGGCGTCCGCGACGTCTTCGGTTTCGACGCCGACTTTCACGCCGCCGATGTCGGACTTGTGGAGGATGTCGGGGCTGACGATCTTCATCACGGCGGGGCCGTCGATCTCTTTGGCGACTGCCTCCGCCTCCGCAGGCGAGTCGACGACGTCGCCCTCGGGCGTCGGGATGCCGTAGGCATCGAGCAGATCCATCGCCTCGACGCCGAGACGGTTGTCGTCGCGCGCTTTCGCACCTTCGAGGATCTCTCGGGCGCGTTCGCGGTCGACGTCGAAATTCGGCGGCTCCTCGTGGGTCGTCCGGCTGATGTCCCGATACTCGGAGAGCGCGCCGATACTCCGGATCGCACGCGCCGGGTCGAAGTAGTTCGGGACGCCGTTGTCCTTGAGCTTCTCGGCCGCAGCTTCCGTGCTCTCCCCGCCCATCAGCGCGGAGACGATCGGCGTCTCGTACTCCTCTTTTTTCTCGCTGATGACGTCGGCGAGATTCTCGAAGTCGAGTACGGCAGTCGGCGCAGCAACAACGATTGCCGCCCCCACTCCGGGATCGGTTAGCGCGGCGTCGAGAGCCTTCTCGAACCGGCTCGCGTCGGCGTCGCCGAGCACGTCGACCGGGTTGTAGATGTTCCCCTCATCGGGGAGCATCTCGCCGTACGTTTCCAGCGTCTCGTCGGAGAAGCTCGCGAGGTCGAGCCGCGAGTCGCCGATCGCGTCCGTCGTCATCACGCCGGGGCCGCCGGCGTTAGTGATGACCGCGACGTCGTCGCGCTCGGGCAGGGGCTGGCCCGAGAGCATCCGCGCGTAGTCGAACATCTCCTGGACGGTTTCGACGCGCAGCACGCCCGCCTGATCGAGTCCGGCCGCGTAGGCCTGCTCGCTCCCGGCGATCGTTCCGGTGTGTGAGGAGGCCGCCTGCGCACCGGCTTCCGTCCGTCCGGATTTGACGAGCACGACCGGCGTGTCGTCGGTGACCTCGCGGGTGGTGTCGATGAACTCCCGGCCGTGATCGATCCCTTCGAGATAGCCGATGATCACGTCGGTATCGGGGTCGTCACCCCACTCGTTGATGAAGTCAGTCTCGTCGAGGACGGCCTCGTTACCCAGTGAGACGACATCTTTAAATCCGAGATCCTGATCGTTTGCCCAGTCCAGCACTGCCGTAATGAACGCGCCGGACTGGCTCATAAAGGAAATCGAGCCTTCCTGTGCGTTGTCCGGGCCGAAGGTCGCGTTCATGCCGTTTGGCGTGCTCATCACGCCGAGGCTGTTGGGGCCGACGAGGTTGAGATCGTACTCCTCGGCGACCTCGATCAGTTCGCGTTCGCGTTCTGCGCCTTCGCTGCCGGTTTCGCTGAAGCCAGCCGTGATGACGACGACATCGTCGACACCTGCTTCAGCCGCTTCCCGTACCGCATCGATGACGATCCCTGACGGGACGACCACTACAGCCAGGTCCGTCGGTGGCGCTGCCGCCACTGATTCATAACAGTCCAGTCCCAGCACCGCATCACGGTTCGGGTTGATTGGAACGACCTCGCCAGTGTAATCGGCCTGGAGGTTCGTCAGGATTGCCCGCCCGACGGATCCCTCCCGGTCGGTTGCACCGACGACGGCTACACGCTCCGGCCCGAACAGGTCCGATAACGCTCCCATCGCTACATGAATCTGAATGTATCCACCGGTAAAAACTGACTGACATCGTGCAGGGTATAAATGCCCCCTTTATGCGGGCCAAGTAATATTCGTGATAATTACCGTTCTTTGTATACTGCTCCCACGCATCCCATCGCAAGCAGTCACCGCATGGTCAGCGCTGCTGACCGATCGGAGAGAGCAACCGCGCCGAGGTAGATCGCAATCGCCACAACGATTACGGAACCACCCGACGGCAGGCTCTGCCAGATCGCGACACCGATCCCACCGAGAATCGACGCCTGCCCAAACAGCACCGACAGGTACAGCGTTTCCCGGAAGCCGCCGGCGATCTGCGAAGCGGCAGCGACCGGAATCACCAGTAGACCAGCCACCAGAATGACCCCGAGGATCTGCATCGCTCCGACGACAACGACTGCCGTCATCGTGACCAACAGAGCGTTGTACCATGCCACGTTGAAGCGCGCGACGCGGGCGGCCTTTTCGTCAAACGTGATGAACAGGAACTGTTTGTAGTTGATCGCAACGAGGGCAGTGACGACGACAGTGAGGCTGGCGACGATCTGTGACCCCTGTGCAGTGACAACGGACATGTTCCCGAACAGGAGATCCTCGATCTCGATCGGGACGGAGACGAACTCCCGGCCCCACGAGATCAGTAGCGTCCCCACCGCGAAACTCCCCGAGAGGACGATGGCGATCGGTACGTCGCCGTAGCTGTCGGTGTGCTGTGTCAGCCACTGCAGGCCGAGAGCCGCAACGACACTCACGATCAGAGCGACGACCAGCAACTGGCCTCTCGACCCGCCGAGACCGAACAGTCCGACGACCACGACGCCGATAGCGACACCGGCAAACGCGGTGTGGGCCAGTGTCTCGCCGATCAGCGCCATCTGTCGGTGGACCAGATAGGTTCCGACGAGCGGGCCGACGATCCCGACCAGGATGCCAGTCGCGATCTGTCGCCACATGAACGGATGCTGAAAGACGTTCGTTCCGAGGTAGTAATCGAGCCACTCGCCGAGGATCAGGAACTGGTCGAACGCCGTCCCGGCGAACGTGCCGACAGCTCCCGGTGCAGCCCGGAGCCAGTCGACGGTGATAAAGAGGACCATGCCGGTTCCCAGAAGCGCTGTGAGGACGAGCAGGACTTCCTCGATGCGTTGTCGGGTCGGCACGCTCCCTGCACGGAGTGACTGTTCAATCGGCTCGTTGGGAGTATCCTCGGTCCGCTCGTCGGCAGTATCCGTGCTCATGGGTGGTTGTGATCGAGGACCCCGGTCGATTTACCGTAGGCTTCCGAGAGGGCATCGCTCTCGATGAACGAGACCGTGTCGCCGTGATGATACAGCTCCCGATTGATGCAGGCGACCGTGTCGACGTGTTTGGTCAGGACGTCGACGTCGTGCTCGATCAGGATGATGGTAATCCCCTGTTCGTTGAGGTCATCGAGCAGGTCGTAGAACTCGGTTCGCGAGTCGGCGTCGACACCGACTGTCGGCTCGTCGAGCGCGAGCAGATCGGACTCGGACGCCAGCGCACGGGCAATGAAGGCACGCTGGCGCTGGCCGCCGGAGACCGCGCTGATCGGGCGGTGTGCGAGGTCGGCGATGTCGACCGTCCGAAGGGCGTCGTCGACTATCGCGTGGTCCTCGTCGCTCAGCCGCGAGTGGCCAACGTGGGCGAACCGGCCCATCAGCACAACTTCCCGAATTGTCACCGGCATCGCACCGCCGCGGTCGGTCGAGCGCTGGGCGACGTAGCCGAGGCGTTCGCCCGCCTCGAACTCCGCGGCCGGTTCGTCGAAGAGCCTGATACTCCCACTGTCGGGTTCGGCAAGCCCGATCATCAGGTGGAGCAGGGTCGTTTTGCCCGAACCGTTCGGGCCGATCATCCCCAGAAAGTCCCCGGCCTCGACTGACAGCGATATGTCTTCGACTGCCACCGTATCCCCGTAGGAGAACGTCACGTCCTCCACGTCGACGACCGTTGTCATCTATGCACCGTTACCAGCAGGCTCGGTTTTACTCTTTCCATCGGATTACGCGCCGAGGGCCGCCCGGAGCGACGGCAGGTTGATCTCTTCCATCTGTTCGACCCAGCCCCAGCCGTTCTCGGACCACTCCGTAGTAGTGCCTTCCGCCGGAGTCAGGGGCTCTGCGTCCTCGACATCGCTGTTCTCGAAGATCGTCTCGACCATCTGTGGAACCTCCTGGCCGGGGTCCGACACCTCGAACGGATCGTAGAGTACGGTATCGATGTCCTCTTCCTCGATGAGGTCCAGCAGGTCGGCGATATCCTGCGGCGACACCGAGGCGTCCGGCGAGATTCCAGTCGGCGTCACGAGCTCGAAGTCGTACCGTCGTTCGACGTACTGGAACGAGTCGTGTCCGGCGAACACAGCCACGTCCCTGTCCGCGTCCTCGGTTAGCTCCTCGAACTGCTGATCGACCGTTGCGAGGCGGTCGTTATACGCCGCGGCGTTGTCCTCGTACAGTTCCGCGTTATCGGGATCGAGTTCCCCGAGTTCGTCCGCGATGGTATCGACGACGCGCTGGGCGAGCACCGGATCAGCCCAGACGTGCGGGTCCTGAAAGTCGTCCGCACCCTCGTCCTCGTACTCCTCGACGACCTCGAAGGATGAGGCCTCGTCCGCGGTGTCGTAGATCAGCTCGTCGCCCCGCCAGAGCTCGATGACGACGGCTGTTTGTCCAAGCTCCTCGCCGTGGAACTCGACACGATCGCCGTGAGATTCGATCCGAACGACTGATTCATCAGTATCGTCGGCGAACCGGGCGTCAAGCTGGTACTGCTCGTCCTCACCGAGTGGCACAACGTAGCCATCCTCGTCCTCGATAACGACACCGAAGGGAACGCTCTCGTCGAGTTCGACATCGGGAACACCACCGTGCCAGTGCTCGACGTGCCAGTAGCCGATCCGCCTGTTCGAGCGGAGGTCGACGATATCGAACTCGTCCAGCTGGAGTGTTTCGGGCGGATACTCCCGTCCGTGATCCGGATCAGGGATCGGGTCATCGTCGAAGCCGATCAGGAACGGTTCGAGTCCCTGCATCCCGTCGACGACGCGTACATCCTCGTAATCGCGTTCGAGTTCGGCGGCGATATCCTGTGCCCACGAGAACTCGGGCGTATCGAGATACAGGAACATGTTCGTCGCCGCGATCTCCCGCGCCAGATCGCCGTCGGGACTCCAGCCGTGGCCCATCGAACCGGTTTCGACCGGGTTCTCGAAGGAGAGTTCGTCACCGCTAACCTGCTCGGCCCAGTCCCACAGTGCAAAGAAGTTCGCGTACCCCCCTTCACCCTCGTCCCCGCCGAGCGGGCTATCGAGGCAGCCAGCCAGAGTGCCGAAAGCAGCAGCTCCGGCACCGGCTTTGAGAACGGAGCGTCGTGTCTGTTGCATACGCTGTATTTTGTTAGTGTTGCGTAAAAGGATTGTTATCTGGAAGTGTGTTTTTAATAATCTCGCTACGGTCGACTACTCCGCGTGCAGCTCGGCGACCGCACGGCCGTGATCGAGTTCGACGATAGCGTACTCGTCGATGCCTGCACAGTCGTCGACGCCCGCTTCGGCGTGGCCGGCGTGCCCCTCGACGACCTCGACGGAGCCACCGGCAGTGAAGAAGGCGAAGGTGTCGCCGTCTCCGTGCTCGTGGTCGTGGTCGTCATCGTGATCGTCGTCGTGGTCGTGGTCGTCATCGTGATCGTCGTCGTGGTCGTGGTCGTCATCGTGATCGTCGTCGTGGTCGTCATCGTGATCGTCGTCGTGGTCGTCATCGTGATCGTCGTCGTGGTCGTCATCATGGTCGTCGTGATCGTCGTCATCCATCTCGAAGGCAACGTATCCACTCTCACCTTCAACTGTGATGTCGAACGGCTGGTGAGTTTCGGAGACGACCGGTGCGTCTTCCGGTGAATCAGCAGCTTCGATCTGGTCGCTGTCGTCGTACTGCATATGACCACAGGCGTGATCGATCTCGTCGTGCGAGAGGCCGTCGTGGTCGTGATCGTCGTCGTGGTCGTGATCGTCGTCGTGATCGTGATCGTCGTCGTGGTCGTGATCGTCGTCGTGGTCGTGATCGTCGTCGTGGTCGTGATCGTCGTCGTGATCGTGATCGTCGTCGTGGTCGTGATCGTCGTCGTGGTCGTCGTCGTGGTCGTGATCGTCGTCGTGGTCGTCGTCGTGACCGCCCACTCCTTCGACGAGGAACGTCACCGAAGCTGCGGCCGCTTCACCGTTCGCAGCCTCGCCGTTTTCATCACCGTTCGGGTCGTCGTCGTCGAGACAACCAGCGAACGCGCTTGCAGCCAGTAGTCCACCGGTACTCGCGAGCAGTCGTCGTCGTGTTTGCTCCATACTCCCAGTAACGGTAGTCGTATACAAATATGTTATTATGTAGGTAGAGATTCTTAATAATCGGAGCTACAATAGCGACGGGATATAATAATGGCCTGCGTATCACCGGACGATGATCGTCCCGAACATATCCAGTGCCTCGTGTGGTTCGCAGACGTATTCGTAGGTCCCCTCGACCTCGAAGGTGTGTTCGTACTCGAATCCTTCGTCCTCGATCTCGTCGTACCCCTCCCAGCCGCCGTCAGGGCCCTCGACCAGCGCGAGGTTGTGGGTGTCGGATTCCCAGACCCACTGGACCGTCGTCCCCGCGTCGATCGTGAGCTCTTCGGGTTCGAAGATGTTCTGTCCCTCCGGGCCGACGAGCACTGTCGTTACGCCGTCGTCCATTACCGGGTCGTCGGCTGGTTCTTCGGCGTTATCGGTACAGCCCGCCAGAACTCCGGCCGTAGTCACGCCGGCCGCCGCTTTGAGATACGTTCGCCTATCGATCGTCGATCGCTCAGTCATAGACGGCAAGACGTAGGCGTCGGCCGGAGAAAAGCCTAATTTACGGGATTGCTACCAGCTGGTTGTCGAGTACTACTGGCCGTCGATTTCGATGGAGGCCCCGCCCGCCGGTATCGCAGCAGTGTCGTCGTGAGTCGTCTGGTCGTCCGCGTTCGCACTCCGAACTTTCGGCTCCCAGACCGAGTCGATCAGCAGGCGCACGTCGTACTCGACGACCTGTGAGAGGTCGAGCGTGTCGGTGAGGATGCGATGGATTTCACACTCGTCGACCGTCGCTCGCGCGACGACGTGGGCGTCCGCGGTCGCGTACACGTGATCGACACTTTCGAGCGGCGCAAGTTGATCGATAACGTCGTGGACTGTTCCCGGCCGGAGATGGAGGTCGACGAGAACGCCAACACCCTCACTGATCTGGGAGCGATCGAGGTCCAGCGTGAACCGACCGATGACGCCGAGTTCTTCGAGGCGTTCGACGCGGTCGGAGACGGTTGGTGGCGACACACCGACCTGCTCGGCGATGTCGTTATACGGCCGCCGGGCGTTTTCGGTCAGTAGCTGTAGGATATGTAGATCGGTCTCGTCCAGTTCGACCATACCGGTTCTTGTCGGTATCCCCATAAACTACTTTCGACATTGATTTCGTGATTTTTACCGATAATCTACTGGCCTCCCGATGAGATCACAGGGATGACGATACAGTACCACGTCCCTGTCACCGCCATCGCGACTAGTAATTCGACACCAGTGATTCGATAGGGAGACCGGGCTCGTTTCCCGAATCCCCGACTACTATCAGAGTAGTTTTACTTTTCTGTAGCGCGTATCTCCCCAGGCGAGTCCAAACGGTATATATTGGCGGATACATTACGGGCTTGCAATGGAAGGTGGTTCGGCCGACGTGTTCACCGAGCTGGGGACGATCGGTATCGAAGAGGAGTTTTTTATCGTCGACGACCGCGGTCGCCCAACCTCGGGAACGGACGAACTCGTGTACGAAACCGAGCCTCCGGAAGCTCTCGACGGCCGACTGGACCACGAGCTGTTCAAGTTCGTCATCGAGACGCAGACCCCGGTCATCGACGGCATCGACGACGCATCGGAGACGCTCCACGAGATCCGATCGGCGCTGGTCGACCACGCCACCGAACACGGCTATGGGATCGCCGCCGCCGGTCTCCACCCGACCGCCAGATGGCGTGAACTCGAACACGCCGAAAAGCCGCGATATCAGGCCCAGCTGGATCGGATCCAGTACCCACAGCACCGGAATACGACCGCTGGACTACACGTCCACATCGGCGTCGACGATGCAGACAAGGCGACGTGGGTCGCAAACGAAGTACGCTGGTATCTCCCAATGTTGCTGGCGCTCTCGGCGAACTCGCCGTACTGGAACGGCTACGACACCGGCCTGCAGTCGGCGAGAGCGAAGATCTTCGAGGCGCTGCCGAACACCGGCATGCCGACTGCGTTCGACGATTTCGACGAGTTCCGGGCGTTCGAGGAGACGATGATCGAGACGGACTCGATCAACGATCGGGGGGAGCTATGGTACGATGTCCGACCACACTCCGAACTCGGGACAGTCGAGGTCAGAACGCCTGACGGACAGGCCGACGAGGATCGAATCATGGCCTTTGTCGAGTACATCCACGCGCTGGTGCTCGACCTCGCGGAGCGGTACGAGGACGGCGAGCCCGGGACGCCGATCCGACGGGAACTGCTGGACGAGAACAAGTGGCGCGCCATCCGGTACGGCCACGACGCCTCGTTTATTTCGCCGGATCTGGACGGGACCGTCACGCTTGGCGAGCTCGTCGAAATCGAGTCCGATCGGCTGGACGTGAGCGGACTCCGGGGCCTCTACGACGCCGAAAGCGGAGCGACGAAACAGCGCCGACTCCGGTCGGAGGAGGGCGAGGACGCGCTATGTGAGTCGTTGCTGCTCTGAGCCAAGGCTTTTATTCCCCGATAGCTTTTGTCCTTCTAGAAACAACGCATGTCTTCCGACGACACTACCGATCCGGAGTCCCCCGACGACGCACAGACGGACGACGAGTTCGAGGATAGCTTTCTCCCCGAGGGCGGTGAGTCGACGCGCGAACGCCTCGAAGAGGAGGCGGATCGCGCCGTCGAGGGGTTCGATCAGGGAATCGTCGACCTGCTCTCGTGGCTCCTCGAAACCGAGACACGGGCGCGGATCTACGTCTATCTCCGACAGCACCCCGGTAGCACGAGCGAGGAAGTCGCCGAGGGAACGGGCCTGTATCCGAGTACGGTTCGGGAGGCGCTGGCCGAGCTCCACGACGAGGAGAAGGTCACGCGGAGCAAACGCGAGAACGAAGGGGCGGGCAACAACCCCTACGAGTACGACGCGATGGCACCGAGCGACCTCGTGGGCAGCGTCGCGGGCCAGATGCAAAAGGAGCTCAACACGGTGTTCAACATGGACACGTATCTCGGCCGTGACGATGGAGGGGCCGACGAGGAGCCGGTAACGATCACCGTCGAGGAGCGGTCGGACGAGGAGTCCGAAGCGGACGATGAATCCGACGCAGACGACGCCGCCGACGAGGATGCGTCGTCCAGGGACGGAGCAGACGACGAAGAACACTGACGCGCACCTGACTCCGACTCTTTTAAGAATCGTGCCGGAGAATGGCGGGTATGAACGTCGCGCTGGGGGGAACGTTCGATCCGATCCACGACGGCCACAGAGCCCTGTTCGACCGCGCGTTCGAGCTCGGGGACGTGACGATCGGGCTGACCAGCGACGACCTCGCTCCGAAGACACGGGCCGAGGACCGCTACGTCCGGCCGTACGACGAACGGAAAGCCGACCTCGACGGCGAGCTCGTGGAGTATGCTGACCAGTACGACCGCACCTACGAGATTCGGACTCTCGATGCACCGACCGGGATCGCTACCGAGGCACAGTTCGACTGTCTGGTGGTCTCTCCCGAAACTATCGACGGCGCGGAGCGCATCAACGAGATTCGCATGGACGAGGGCGTCGCCCCGCTCAGAATCGAGGTCGTTGATCACGTCTACGCCGAGGACGACGAGATCATCTCCAGCACCCGGATCGTCAACGGTGAAATCGACGAACAGGGGAACATCACGCCCGATCGCGAGGGGCGTGGGCGCGTCCAGCCCGACTGATCCTGCTGATCCTCCCCATTGATTACCAGTCCGGTGGCTCCATCCCGGCTTCGCGAAGCAACTCCTTCCAGCGCTGTTGAATGGTAAGCCGCGCGACACCCGCAGCGTCGGCGACATCGCCCTGTGACTGTGCCTGCCCCGAGATCAGCGAGGCCGCGTAGACGCTCGCGGCCAGCACTGCCCGCTTCGAGCGCTCCGCCTCGGGGACGCTCGAAAGAAAGAGATCCGTCGCGGTCGAGGTGGCGTCGGCGTCAAGATCGAGCTCGTCGGCAACCGCCTCGATCTCTTCGACCCATTCCTCGTTCTCGACGCGGGTGCGTGCGCTGTACATCACACCCACGTTCGCACCGTGGGTGAATAAGCCCTGCTCTACTCTCCAGCCCGTTCTGCTTCACTCCCCGACCCGCCTGTCGAGGAAGTCGGTCAGCAGCCGGAACATCCGGAGTTTCTGGTCCTGATCGGAGGAAGCGTGGCCCTCCTCGCCGAGTTCGCGATACTCGTACCCCTCGCCCTCCTCGTAGCCCAGTTCGTCGAGTCGGTCGCGGAACAGTCGTGCCTGCGACACCGGTACCCGTCGGTCGTTGACACCGTGGACCAGAAACAGCGGCGCGTCGAGGTTCTCGGCGTAAGTGATCGGCGAACGCTCCGCGTAGAGATCGGGGTTCTCTTCGGGCGTCCCGAGGTACTTTTCCATCAACTCGGTGCGGAAGTGCGGCATCGTCGTCTCGAACATCTCTTCGAGATCCGTCAGCCCGATCCACGCGATTCCGGCGTCGTACAGGTCGGGATACTGGACTGCCTGCCAGTACGCCGAATAGCCGCCGTAGGAGCCGCCGAACACGACGACCCTGTCGTCGTCGATCCAGTCGTACCCGGCGACGTGCTCTGCGGCGACCGCAACGTCACCCTGTTCGGCCCCACCCCAGTCGTCGATCAGCGCCTCGACGAACTCGCGGCCCCGGCCAGTCGAGCCGCGGTAGTTGACCTGCAGGACCGAGTAGCCCTGCGAGACGAGCACCTGCGTGTACAGGTCGAACGATTTCGCGTCCCGGGCTCGCGGCCCGCCGTGGGGGTTGACGATCAGCGGTGATGGGCGCTCCCCCGAGTCATACAGCAAAGCCCCGATCTCCAGTTCCTCGCAGGGATCGTGGTCGACTGCCTTCGCGGGCGTTTTGGGGACCCCATCGGAATCGACTGTAAAGTACTCGGCGTCGGCGAAATCCTCTGGCTCGAATGGGCCGTACTCCGCCTCCACGAGCACCTCGTACTCGTCCGTTTCGAGATCGTAGGCAACCAGTTCCGGCCGTCGTGTCGGTGTCGTGTGCTGGAAAACGAGCCGTCCATCTGCGAGCACGACCTCACCGGTCTGTCCGAACGAGGCGACGCCTTCTGGCACGTCCAGCTCTCGGCCCTCTCCGGACTCTACGTCGTAGACGACCGGAACGGAGATGGCATCCCGATCACGGGACGCGATGATCCGCTCCCCGTCCGGATGGAAACAGACGCCGCCTTCCTCGTATTCGCCGGTTCCGTACCAGGTAACCTCCTCAGTTTCGAGATCGTAGACGCCAGCCCGGCCCAGATCCTCGGTGTTGTCGGAAACGAGCAGGCGCTGGCCATCGGGTGACCAGTCCACGGGCGCTGCCTCCGCGCCGATACCCCCGATCTGGAGGTTTCGCGGATCGCTGCCGTCACTGGTGGCGACGTAGACGTCCTTATTATCGTAGTCGTCGGTTTCGTTCGTAGCGTACGCGATCCGCTCGCCGTCGGGCGAGACGTGAGCGCCCCAGACGGCTCGCTCGTACTCGGTAAGTTTGTTCGTTTCGTCCGTGCTCAGATCGTGGCTGTACACGTTCATCTGGCCGTCCCGTGAGGAGCCGACGAACAGGGTGTCCTCGTGGATGTCCGAGATGATCACCTGGCCGTCCATCTCCAGTACGGGTTCGGCATCGCCCGCTCTGGTGAGCGCGTGGACATCGTTCTGTTCGTTGCCGTCATCGTCAAGATGGAAGAAAACGCGGTCCTCGTCATCCCACTGGACGAACCACCGTGCGTTCCGTGGGACTTCCCCTGCAGACCACTGGGTCGTCTCGCCGGTCTCGACATCGAGAACGTGGAGTTCGTTGCGCCCGGTCACGTCGTAGTAGAACGCAATTTCGGTACCCTCCGGAGAGACCGTCGGATGGGCGAGCGTCGGGAGACTCGCCAGTTCCTCGATCACGTCGATGTCTGTTGTTTCGGACATTACGGTTCTGTTCGGGCCAATGATGCATAAATTCCCGTGCCGGGATCGGAATTCCAAGCATCGGTCTCTACGGACATGTTAGCTATCATCCAAGTATCGGCAGCGGTGATGGTCGGATGCTGTGGCAGCGTCCCAACCGGGTCTCTGGCCGGTATCCGGCGACTTTCGATCTACCGCAAAACACATACATTGATAATCCCCTTCCCTGTTGTACTAAACAGCATGTTCGATCTGACAGCCTTCCAGCGCGACTGCCTGTACGTCATTGCGGGACTCGACGAACCGAAGGGCCTTGCCGTAATGGACGAGCTCGAAGAGTACTACGAGTCCGACATCAACGCGGGGCGGCTCTATCCGAATCTCGACGAGCTCGTCGACAAGGGACTCGTGGAGAAACACCAGCAGGACCGGCGGACGAACGCGTACGTACCGACCCGACGTGGCAGGCGCGAGATCGAAGCCCGAGCGGAGTGGAAAGCCGACCAGCTCGAAGCGGAAGCCGAGCCGCCCGCCGACGACTAGACGAGTACCGTTCCACCAACCCACAGGAAGACGACGCCGAATCCGGCGAGGACGACGCCGCTCAGCCCCGCAACGACCGGTGCAAAGGCGTCGACGCGCCGCCCGACCCTGACAAGTCCTCCAGGAAACGCGACGATCCAGATCCCGATACCGGCGAAGAAACCACCAAGGAGCGCCAGACTCCCCGTCTCGACTACCAGCGTCCCCGCTAATCCATCGCCGATCAGGGGGACGTGTTCGAGCACGTCGAGTCGCCCTGGCGTGAGTAGGCCGACCCCGATCGTGAGCCAGAAGCCGATCTGGTAGGGGTTCGTCAGCGAGAGCGCGAACGCCTTCCGAAAGCCGGTCGAGTCGTGTGACACCTCGCCGCTAAAAGACTGTGCCGTCCGGGCATCCCGGACTGCTCCCAGCGCAAAATACAGCATCAATACGCCGCCAGCAAGGTAGAGGAGTCCCCGAAGCCAGTCGAGAGCGTCCACGAGTGTCGCGATTCCCAGTAGCGTCAGGACGAAGAACAATACGTCCGCGGACATCGCACCAAGTCCGGCCTTGAAGCCCGCGAGCCATCCCCGGAGCACGCTCTCCTCTGCAATAATCGCGTTCATCGGTCCCGGTGGTGCGGCGAGGACGAGCCCAAACAGCGCCCCAACGAGCAGGGTCGTCAGTACGGAGAGCACACTCGCCGTTTTTCGAGTACGATCAAAAAAACGTCGACAGCCGCGCGAACCTCCTACTGGAACGTCCGTCCCAGTTCGCTCTGGCCGTCGGGCTCGCTCCGGGTGATCTCCGATTCGAGCTCCTCGTAGCGTTCTCGCACTTCCTCAGTCACACTCGGGCCGACCTCGTCCAGCGCGTCCTCGAAGTGTTCGCGGGTGATCCGGACGTTCTCGATGCTTTCTCCGATCTCCTCGGGATCGACCGAGTTGATGAACTCGCGGGAGGCGGCCATCGACGCCTCGCGGGTCACGGCTTCGATGTCTGCACCGACGAAGCCCTCGGTCTCGCTGGCGAGCCAGTCGAGATCGATGCCATCGGCCAGCGGTTTGTCCCGCGTGTGGACCGCGAAGATCGCCCTGCGGGCGTCCTCGTCGGGGACGGGAACGTGGACGTGTCGGTCCAGTCGGCCGGGACGGAGCAGTGCGTCGTCGATCAGGTCGGGGCGGTTCGTCGTGGCGATAACCACGACGTCTTCGAGCTGTTCGAGCCCGTCGAGCTCTGTCAGCAGCTGTGAGACGACACGTTCGCCGACGTTCGAGTCCCCGCCGCCGGAGCCACGTTCGGTCGCGATGGCGTCGATCTCGTCGAAGAAGACGACAGTAGGGGCGTTCTCGCGCGCTTTGGAGAACACCTCGCGGACGCCCTTCTCGGACTCGCCGACCCACTTGCTGAGCAGCTCGGGCCCCTTGATCGAGATGAAGTTCGAGTCGGCCTCGTTGGCGACGGCCTTGGCCATCAGCGTCTTGCCGGTTCCGGGCGGACCGTACAGCAACACGCCTTTCGCGGCCTGCATGTCCATCTGCTCGAACACCTCGGGGTATTCGAGGGGCCACTGGATCGTCTCGACTAACCCCTCTTTGGTGTCTTCGAGACCCCCCACGTCGTCCCACGTGACGTCGGGTACCTCGACGAACACCTCGCGGAGTGCGGAGGGTTCGATCCCCTTGATCGCCTCCCTGAAGTCCCGTTCGGTGACCTGCAACGAGTCGAGGATCTCGGCGTCGATCTCCTCGCTATCGAGATCGATCTCCGGCCGGATCCGCCGGAGCGCATTCATCGCGGCCTCTTTGGTGAGGCTGGCGAGGTCAGCGCCGACGAAACCGTGGGTGTTCTCGGCGTAGGCTTCGAGATCGAACTCCTCTTCGAGCGGCATCCCGCGCGTGTGGACCTGCAGGATCTCTTCACGGCCGCTCTTGTCGGGCACGCTGATCTCGATCTCGCGGTCGAACCGGCCCCCACGTCGAAGCGCCGGATCGATGGCGTCGACGCGGTTCGTCGCCGCGATGACGGTCACCTGACCCCGTTCTTCGAGCCCGTCCATCAGGCTCAGTAGCTGTGCAACGACGCGGCGTTCGACGTCGCCACCAGCTTCGCCGCGCTCTGGCGCGATCGAGTCGATTTCGTCGATGAAGATGATCGCGGGGGCGTTCTCCTCGGCCTCCTCGAACACTTCACGGAGCTGTTCCTCGCTCTCGCCGTAGTACTTCGACATGATCTCCGGGCCGGAGATGGTGTCGAAGTAGGCGTCGATCTCGTTGGCGACGGCCTTGGCCATCAGCGTCTTGCCGGTCCCTGGCGGACCGTGCAGCAGGACACCCTTTGGCGGTTCGATGCCAAGCTGCTGGAACAGCTCGGGGTGGCGCATCGGCAACTCGATCATCTCGCGAACCTGTTCGAGCTCGCTGTCGAGTCCGCCGATGTCCTCGTAGGCCACCGAGGGACCGGCCTCGGAGCGTTCGGCCTGCCCGTCGATCTGTTCGGCGGGCGTTTCGCTGATCTCGATATCGGTCGAGTCAGTGACGACGACGGTTCCGCCCGGCTCGGTGTTGGCGATCTTCAGCGGCACCGATTGACCGCTGCCGGACATGGGGCCAAAGGAGAGCGGGAACGGCACCGTCTGGTTCTCCGTGATTGCCTGTCCGCTCAGCTTGTCGCGGACGAGCGGCCCGATGTTCCCGCGGATACGAAGGTTCTGTGGGAGTGCGACCGTTATGCTGGTCGCGGGCTGGACGTCCGCCTTCTCGATGGTTACGCGGTCATCGATCCCGACGTCGGCCTCCTGTCGGAGACGGCCGTCGATCCGGATGACGTTTCGCCCCTCGTCCTCGGGGTAGCCCGGCCAGACGCGAGCGACCGCTTTTCGTCCCTCACTGCCCTCGATGACGATATAGTCGCCGTTCTCTAGCTCCAGTTCGCGCATCGACGCCCGGTCGACCGCGGCGAGTCCCCGCCCTGCGTCCTTCTGCTTGAGTGGTTTGACAGTAAGTCTCATCGTCCGTCCTCCAGTTCGATAGTGAGGATACCGTTTTTGATAAACGCTTTCGCGCCATCCTCGGGCAGATCGAGATCGATCTGGTCGCCCTCCTCAGGGACGACGATCGCCGTATCACCGACGACCTCTACGTTTGCCGCTACGTCGCTACCCAGATCGGCCACGATCCGGTGAGCACCATCAGCCTCGTACTCCCGGACGTGGCGTTCGTCACGCCGTGAAAACTGTTCTATATTCATGATTCCTAACAATAGGTTAGTCACAAAACTATATAAATCTTCCGCTAAAAATCGCAGTACGGCAAAGTTTGATAGTAAAAAGACGAATTGCGGTTCATGCTGTTCTCGGAGAGTTGCCCCTCCGGCCTACACCCATGGCGAACATTCACATCGGCATGTGGCCAAGTATTCCTATGGAGAGTATCACACACCACGGCCGGGTAACAGCCTACCGCCGAACTGATCGCGGTGGCGACGGCCCCGTTGTACTGTTCGTTCACGGCAGCGGCGCGACCGGTGACGTCTGGCGGGGCCAGCGCTCGCTCGCAGATCGATACGAGGTTGTCACGCTCGATCTGAGCGGTCACGGGGAGTCAGAAGACGTCGATGTTAGTTCGGGCTATGAGGCCCTGTCGGCCTACGCTACCGATGTCGTCACGGTCGCTCGCGAGGTCGGTGCGGACGTCCTCGTCGGGAGCTCGCTGGGCGGGGCAGTTGTCCAGCACGTCGCGCTCGAACGAAACTACGATCCGGCTGCGATCGTACTGACCGGGACCGGCGCGAAACCGGCGGTTCTGGAGGACCTGCTCGGCTGGCTGGACGACGATTTCGAGCGTGCGGTCGAGTTCCTCCACGAGGACGGGCGGCTGTTCTACGATCCGGACGAGGAACTCCGGACGGCGTCGGCGGACGCCATGCACTCGGTGGGCCAGGAGGTCACTCGCCGCGATTTCCGGACCTGCCACGTCTTCGATGCCCGGGACCGGATCGGCGAGATAGCGGTGCCCGCCCTCGCCGTCTACGGCGAACACGATCAGTTGACGCCGCCGCGCTATCACGAGTATCTGGCCGACGAACTGCCCGATTCCGCCCGGGCGTCGATCGGTGACGCCGCCCACCTCGCGATGCTCGAACGACCCAACGCGTTCAACGCGGCGCTCGAACGGTTCTTCGAGGAGCTAGACGAGAACGGCTCAGTATAGCTCGTCCAGTTCGTCGGCGTCCTGGCTGTGCTCCTCGGCGGGGAACTCACCCTCCGACACCGCGTCGACGTAGCCGTCGATCGCCGACTGCATCTCCGTCCGGACGTCGCCGAACTGCTCGGCAAAGGGCGGCGACCACTCTCCCAGCCCAATGACGTCGTTGAACACGAGCACCTGTCCATCCGTTTCCGGACCGGCACCGATACCGATCGTCGGGATTTCCAGTTCCTCAGTAATCTTCGCCGCCAGATTCGCGGGGACGTGTTCGAGGACGAGCGAAAAGGCACCCGCCTCCTCGTGAGCGCGTGCGAGTTCGAGGATCTCCCGTGCGGCCTCGGGATCGGCTCCCTGCTGGGTGTAGCCGCCGAGTTCGTTGATCCGCTGGGGCGTCAGCCCCAGATGCGCCATGACGGGAATGCCGAGTTGGTGAAGACGCTCGGTCAACTCAATCGTGTGCTCGCTACATTCCAGTTTGACCGCGTCCGCGCGAGCCTCCTTGAGCATCCGCCCGGCGTTCTCGATGCTCGTCTTGCGGTCCATGCCGTAGCTCAGGAACGGCATGTCCGCCACGACCAGCGCGTCCTCGACCCCTCTGGCCACCGCGGCGGTCCTGCTCGCCACCTCGTCGACGGTCACCGGAAGCGTCGAGTCGTAGCCGAGTACGACGTTTCCCATGCTGTCGCCGACCAGAATAATGTCGACGCCACCCTCGTCGATCAACTCGGCGGTCGGCGTATCGTACGCCGTCAGCATCGTGATCGGCTCCCCGCCCTTCCTGGCGCGGACGTCCTGTACGGTCAGTGCCATACAGAATGGTTGTCGATGGGATAATTAAATGGCCGGGAAGCGGGTCGTCGGCGTTCCCGATGGAGGGTATATAAGTACGTCCCGCGCCGAATCCGGCAATATGTACGGAGTCCGTGAGATACTGGCCGCCGTTCTCGCATTCGGGATCGGCCTCGCCTTGCTGGTCGCACCGAACACCGTAGCACGGCTGCAGTTTTTCGCCCACGGCCCGACCACCGGTAGACACGGCGAGTACGGTGACGACAGAGTACTCACCGAGAAACAGGCGTGGATCGCACGTGCGATCGGACTGGTTCCGATCGGGCTCGCGGGCTACATTCTGTCCGTACCGCTGTTGTGACCGGACCAACCCTCAGTCGACGTATCGCTCGCCGACAGCGTCGACGACCGCGTCGAGCGTCCGGACGGCCCACAGATAGAACGCCGAGTCCGATGTCTCCTCGACGCGCTCGCGGAACGCCGGAATCCAGTCGAAGTGCGCGCCGTGGAAACGGGCGTACTCCTGGTACTGTTCGGCATCCAGCAGGAGACTTGCGTACTCCAGCAACAGTGATATATGATCGGCCGGATACTCCGGCGGGACCTCGGCCTCGAGTGCCTCGTACCGACCCTTCATGTCGCTGGCGGGCGGTCCCGACAGGATTCCGCGCTCGGTCCCGTCCCACCACTGCTCGTAGGCGGACTCGGCGGGTGGGGCATACTCGCCCTCGAACGCCTCGAACGTACGGAGATACTCATGTCGGAGCGTGGCCAGGTCTTCGACCGGCGGAACGGCTTCGACGGTCGATAGCGCCGTCGGTCCCGTGCCGAACGTCGTTTCGAGCGTCCCGTCACGAATCGCTGCGAGGAAGTCTTCGTCGGGATGCTGGAAACACGAGGCGAGCGCGGCGTACAGTTCGGCGTGTCGTGTACTCATACGGTGACTCCGGTCGGAGATAGCTTGAAGATTGGTCATCCGACGACCACCGGCTGGTGGATCGCCGCGTAGACGATCAGGAACCGCAGCATGAACGAACCGGCTATGACTAGCCCGAACTTCGCCGAACAGATCGGCTTCGTCATCAGCTTGTTCTCCTCCCGGAGGAACTCGACAGCCTGCTGGGCACCCGATATCAGGAGTGGGACCACGAGTCCGAGCCCGAGTACGCCAACCCAGAGCAAGGGACCGTACGGTCCGGTGAGTGAGGCGTACGTTTCGGTAGCTGCGACGCCGCCCGTTGCGAGCGTGTACAGCAGGATTCCCAGGATGACGATTTCGACGGTGATGACCGCGTCGTCGAACAGGCTAAACCGATGGACGAGATGGCTGTCGATGTTGCTGGCCAGCTGGGCGAGCATCACGACTGCCGCCGTCCCGGCCGAGACGCCACTGGCCAGGAACAACAGCGGGAGTAGCCGTGGATCCCACAGGGGGACGTTCCAGCCGACGTCGCTCAACAGTAGCCCGGTGTAGACGACCACAAGCACTGCCAGTCCGACGCCGACCAGTCGTACACCCATGTCGAGGATACCCGTGGGACGGGTCGCGTCGGCCAGCCGGTCCAGCAGCCCTTCGACGCCGAGTTTCGCAACCAGCTGTCGGGGGAGCCCACTCGGATCGGCAGTCGCTTTGGCCCCGAACGTAGCCCACAGTAACCGCACCGTGACGAGGAGGCTGAACAGCACGATCACCCAGGTCCCGATCGCCATCCAGGATGTCCAGTTCGTGAAGCTCACGGGGAAGGTAAATGCCCGGATGAACGGTCCGGAGAGGTGCAACAGCAACGTGATCGAGCCAACGGCGATCGTGACGAACGCCGTCAGCAGTCCCCACCGGGTGACGTGCTCGTAGCCGTCGTACTCGCTTCGACCGGCGACAGTCTCGGCGATCGATGCGACCACGTACGACCCTCCCGAGACGCCCCCGAGGAAGAGGTAGACGGCGACGAAGATGTCCCAGTGGCCCGCCTCGAGCCAGAACAGTTCTGGAGCAGTCATGATCGGTTACACCTCGTAGGTGACCGCACCGGCCTCGTCGTCTTCCCGATCCGCCTCGACGATCACATTCGCCGGTTGCGAGGCGAATCGTTCGAGGGCCTCTTTGGACGCCTCGGCTTTCAGCTCACTGACTGGCCCGGCTTTGATCGCGTCGCCGACGCAGTTGTCGACACAGGCTGGCGTCGAGCCGCCGTCTTCTTGCTCCTCCCGGGGAGGCATGTCGTGGCCGCCGCCTGGCCCCTCTCCGAGACACATGTTGCACTTCGACATGGTGCCGCCGTCGTCGTAGGTCGGCGCGCCGTACGGACACGCCCACGCACAGTAGTGACAGCCGATACAGCTGTCCCGGTCGACGGTGACGATGCCGTCTTCCTCGCGCTTTTCGATCGAATTACACGGACAGACCTTCTCGCAGGGTGCGTCCGAGCAGTGCATACACGACATCGAGATCGGCATCGAGCTCACGTCGGGGAACTCCCCGGACTCGACGTTGCGGACCGTCCGCCACTCGTCCTGGTCCGAATCGCGGTCGTGGCGCTGTTTGCACGACACCGAACAGGCGTGACAGCCGATACACTTGTTGGCGTCGAAGTAGAACGCCCACTGTTCGCCCATCGTCAGTCACCTCCCGTGACGTCGACGGCAACGTGTCTGTCCGGCTGTCCCGTGATCGGATCCATCTGTTTGGCGTGCAGTTTCATCGTGTTCATCCCCTCGTAGTCTTCCTGTGCCGATCCCTCGCCGAAGCCGTACTCGGCGGTGACGAAGCCGGGTTTGATCGTCTCGGTGACATGGGCCATCAGTTCGCCCTCCCCGGTCTCGGATTCGATGGTGACCATATCTCCCGTCTCGATCCCTCGCGGCTCGGCGTCGGCCGGGTTGAGATGCAGGTAGTTGCCCCGGTAGTCCTCGTCTTCGAGTTCGTTCTTCCGCGCGAACTGATCGAGACAGCGGTCGATCCCCTGATCGCTGCCATGCGAGAAGAACACCGACCGGATGTCGTAGAACTCCAGTGGGTACTCCTCGTCGAGTTCGTCGCCGTAGGTTCCCGGTGGCTGCCATTCGGGCGCCGTATCCATCCCGGCCTCCTCGGCTGCCTGGACGAACGGCGGGACCTGATCGAGGTCGAAGCTAAACGCCGGGCCGTCCTCGTCGCGCCACTGCTCGTAGCCGTACTCGCCGACGAGTTCGTAGTTCTTCTCGCCGCTGTCGAGCTCGTCGAGCGTGAGATCGACCGCCTGTAGCTGGTCGTCGATGAACTCCTCGTGGTCGTCCCACGGGAAGTACTCGCCCCAGCCCATCGCCTCGGCGATCCCGGTCAGGATCTCCCAGTCGGGTTTCGTGTTGAACTGTGGTTCGACGGCGGCTTTCCCGCCGACGACCCACTGGTGTTCGGGATACGCGCTCCAGGAACCGGTTCCCATCGTGTCCTTTTCGAGCTGCGTGGCGTCGGCGAAGACGACGTCGGCGTTGCGCGTGACGCCGTTCCAGTAGGCGTCGACGGCGATCACGAGGTCCATCTCGTCGAGCGCGTCGAGCCAGGCCTCGGCGTTGCCGTCTTTCAGCGGCATGTCGTGGTGACAGTAGATGCCGTTGATGTGGCCGTTCTCGACCATCTCGGGCACGAGATTGTGTGCGATCCCCTCGATGTGCCGGAACGGGTATTCTCCGTACTCCTCGTACTTGTGAAGCGCAGGCTCTTTGCCCGCTGCATTGTTCGGCAGGTCGACGCCGATGGTCACGTCGGTCCCCTTGTCATCGGGTGTCCACTCACAGACCTCGAACGGATCCGCGGTCGGCGTCCCCTTCCACAGTCTGAGCCCGCCAGGACGATCGATATTACCGACCAAACCGTTCAGGGCGGTGATGTTCTGACTTGCCTTCCATCCGTTACTCACCTGGGCTGTCCCGGTCCAGATCGAGATTCCAGCGGCCGGAGCAGCCTCGGCGAACCCGCGAGCTATCTCGCGGATCTTGTCGGCGTCGATCCCGGTGATTTCTTCGGCCCACTCGGGGGTCTTGTCCGCGACTGCCTCGCGGTAGGCCTCGAAGCCATGGGTATGTTCCTGGACGAACTCCAGATCGAGGCGGCCCTCCTGGATGATGACGTGTGCCATCGCGAGCGCGAGTGCGCCGTCGGTTCGGGGTTCGATCGGCAGCCACTCGTCGGACTTTTCGGCCGTCTCGGTGTACTGCGGATCGATCGTTACCAGCGTGGCGTCGTTCTCTTCGATCGCTTTGAGAATTCCTTTTGCCTCGAACTGCCCGGCGAACGCTTCCAGTGGGTTCCGACCCCACATGATGAGATACTCGGCGTTCTGGTAGTCCGGGATCCGGTTGTTCGAGCCGACGCCCATCATCCCGCCCGTAACGAAGGTCGGGCCAGCACAGACGTGGACGCCTCGACCGATCCGTTCCGGCGTGCCGTAGAGGTCGCGCCAGATCGTCCGGAAGATCGGCGTCTCCGCCCAGCTCCCGGCATCGAGAAACGTCTCCGCGCCGTGTTCGTCGTCGAATTCGCGGAGCCGCTCGGCGGTGTACTCGAAGGCTTCGTCCCAGGTCGCTTCCCGTAGCTCGCCGTCCTCGCGGATGTACGGCTGTTTGATCCGGTCGGGATCGTGCGTCTTGTCGAGCTGTGCGAGCCCCTTCGGACAGAGCGTTCCGTTCGTGCCGGGGCCGGCGCTCCCCCGGGGGTTCCCGTCGACACCCGTGATTCCGACGACCGTGTCGTCGTTGACTTTCACTTCCTGGGCACAGTTGTGACAGCACATCCAGCAGTTGCCGAAGGCGGTCTCGGCGTTGGCGACCGGGGTCGCGGAGCGGTCCGTGGTTCCGAGCCCTGGCACGTCGTCGAGACAGCCACCGAGCGCGGCGGCTCCCGCAGCGGCGGCGCCGGTCTTTAGCAGGTTGCGGCGGGTCAGCCCGTTCCCATCCTCGCTACTCATCCGCGATCACCTCGGCGGGGGTGTAATCGTCGCCGAACTCCTCGCGAAGCCGTTCGTCGTACTTCTCGTGGAACTCGCGTTCGGATAGCTCGCCGTTCGCGACGCGCATCGCGTCGATACCGACCTGTTTCCCGAGTTCCTGATCGTACTCGCTTTCGTCCGGATCCGTCTCGATGGCGGCCAGTGCCTCGAGCGGATCCTGGTTGTTTCCTGGGCTCATGGAGTGCTCACAGTAGAAACAACGGTTCTGGACCGCATAGGTCGCACTCGGGATCAATTCAGGCTTTATATGCGGGGTGGTGTGCGTGTCGACAGACGATCAGTTCCAGCGATCAAAAAGCGTGCCGTACCCGAACGACGACAGTCGGTCAGTCGGGAACTCAGAACGCGGGCGGGGCGATCGAATCGCAGCCCCAGTCGCCGCCACCGTCGCCGCCGTCTCCGTCGTCGCTCTCCGTATCTTCGCCGGCCATGTAGGCCGCATCGGTGACCTCGATCTGGTTCGCGTCGGCGGACGCGAGGTCAGGGATCTCGTCGACGACGATTTCCAGATCGCTGTCGCCGGTGTCTCCGTCCGTGCGATCGTTCAGGTCGACGCGCCAGTCCTCCGGCGGGACGTTCCCTTCGGTGTTGTTCCCGTCGTAGTCGGCCCACTGTCTGGAGAAGGAGCCGTCGTAGACGGTGACGTCGTCGTAGCCCAGTATCCCGTCGAGGACGAAGTAGCCCATGGTCGCGCGGTAGCCGCTCCCGCAGAACGTGACGATCGTATCGCCGTTTTCGACATCGTCCAGGCCGAAGATGTGCGATTCGATCGCATCGGCATCCTTCCAGTGGCCGCCTTCTGCGAACTTCGTCGAGTAGCTGTCGCCCTTGTGGTAGTTCGCCGGATCATCGATGATCGCGGTCGAGATCGTCGCGTCCGGATCGGGTCGGTTATCAAGGAAGACGTCGTCGCGCTCGCCCGCCTGTTTGAGGTCGACGCGCTGGATCATCTGTGCGATGCCGAGGCGGTCGTCGTTGTTCAACTCGCCGTTGGCCTGCACGCTGAACGTGGCGGCTGGCGCGTCGGGTTCGCCACCGGTTTCAAGCTCGTACTCCTCGCCGTAGGCGTTGTATCCGCCGTTGAGAACTTTGATACGCTCGCGTGGGAATCCCCAGTACCGGAGCGTCCAGTAGGCTCGTGCCGTCCGGAGCGCGCTCGGCCCGGAGAGGACGATCGTGGTGCGCGGACAGACACCACTACGCTGGAGCACCTCGTCCATCTGTGCGCCGTCTGCCACCATCGGTGCAGCCTCACCCAGCCCCTCGGTGCGCGCGGCGTGGAACTCGTCCGGCGCCCACTTGAGCGCGCCGGGCACATGACCGTCCTCGTACGTTTCGGTGTCCCAGACCCGGAGTACGGTGACACGGTCACGAACGTCCAGCTGACCGAGGTTCACCAGCCCGGCGTCCTGCCACTCTTTCAGCGTCGCCGGTTCGATCAGCGCGTTCTCGGTCGCTTTCGGATCCGGAACCTCCTGTTCGGTCTCCTCGTCTTCCCCGTTCTCCGATTCCTCGCCGTTTTCGCCCCCGTTCTCGTCGCCGTTTTCGGCTGCCGGCTCGTCGTCGTCACCGAGACAGCCAGCGAGCGCGCCGAGCCCGGCCGCGCCAGTTATCTGCACGAATCGTCGCCGATCGAGTTCTCGATCCATACTCGTCACTACGCAAGAGGGTGCGTTGAGAATATCCCGGGATCAATTCGGCTTTTATATTAGGGGAGCTATATCTCCATCCACTGGGGCGAAGCCGATCACGTCTCCCAGCAGGAACAGTCACAGGAAAGCTGTCGGACGACGTTCGACTCCGCCCGTCGAAGGCGCTGGGATGTCGCTGACAGGGAGATCCCCAGTTCGTCGGCGATCTTCTCCATCGGAACGGATGCGTCGGGATCGTAGTACCCGAGCTCCTGGGCGACGTTTACCGCCTCACGCTGCTTGGTAGTCAGTTCCGAAACGTCGACCGAACAGAGCTCACGGAACTCCGATCCATCGGTCGAGACGATGCTCTGCACGGAGACGCGGGCACAGATCTCTCGCACCTCCGCAACGATATCGGCGACCGTCTCGGTGTCAGAGACGTACGTTTCCATGACGAACTCCCCGTCCCCGACCTCCAGATATCGCGGCAGACAGCCGTACTCCGCGAACACCTTCCCCGGGCAGTGATCACAGATCTCGTTCGATGTGTGTTTCGTGCAGACGCTCTCCTCGTCGTCGCGGACGGCGATGTCGAGGTTGCAGTGTTCCTGATCGAGCCGAACGTCGAGGTCGATGATGTCCCCGTCGATCGCGTCCATCACGCAGGGCCCGCCGCGTTCTATCTCGAGTACGACCCGCAGGTCACGGTCCTCAACGGGCGGTATTGCAGCTTGTTCGTCGTCGGTTCGGGACCCAACAGCCATATTGCCCTCTAGAGGGCCACCTCGTATAAACAGACGAGCGTCTTCCCACCTCCTGAGAATACTTTCGTTTCCGTGACCGGCCGAATCCAGATACTACTTTGTACTCGGGCCGTAACTCAATGGTGTGCCAGAGCCAGTCGAGACCAGCGATCCCGAGGGCGTCGACTACGGATGGGTGATGCAGACCACATTCGTACTCACCATCGTCATCGGCGCGCCGCTGGTCGCCGCCCTGTCGATCCCGTTTACTCTTCCCACGTGGGGGTCCCGACTGGAGTTTGCGATCCGCGTCGGCGCTGTCGTCTGGATCCTGATTGCGGTTCCAGTCTTTCTGTACGCGGAGTTCGTACTTGAGGGTGGGGCAGACGAGGGGGCTGGGGGCTCTACGACGCCGTCAGATAGCGCTTCGAAGCCACTCCCAGATGAGATGTCGGCCGATCAAGACGAATCCAGCTAGTAGCGGGACAACGACGTAGCCGAGCAACAGTGCGAGTAACGGAACCGTTATTCCTGCGTCGAAGTACGCGTTCGCACCGGTCGTCCCGAGAACCACGAGAGGTACCAGCGCGGCGACCGCGAACAGATACGAGATATGTTGACCATTATACCCCCATTCGGACCGTCGGATTACGATCCGGGGCCAGTGGCTCACAATGAAAAACACGAGCGGCATAATGACAACACCTAGGGTGAAGATGATACTGAGGCCGATTTCGGCAGGGGAAGCTATGTGAGCATATTCGTAGATCTGGGTGAGCCCATCGTGAGGAGAACTCAACAGTAAATCAGACAGATCATTTATATCAGTCCCTGCAGCCTGCAGCTCATCGACGATCACTCCGAGTTCACCTGCGTTGGTGTAGCCATAGTGTGCCAACCCGGTGATATAGGACAGAAACGAGAGAATGATTACGGGCCACTTGATTTTCATAATGCGGCCCAGTACATTAACCAACGTTGCACTTCGCTGCTGTGGCCGACCACCCTCATCTGCGACTTCGTTTTGCCCCTCGGTACTCGGCTGTTCTGCCGTTCCAGCCGAGGCAGTTTCATTCCCGGTCCCAGCGGAGCTTGCGGTTTCGGTGGCTGCCGACCCCGTCGTCGTATTGTCAGTCGAGTTGTGACCGGTCGCTCCTGACCGACTGGACGACGTCGCCGACGACCGGTTGCCCTGCGTTGACGACGAACCACTGGAGTCGGTACCCGTTCCAGAGGTTGTGCTGGAACCAGTCGACGAGCTCGATCCGGATCTGTTATACGTCCCGGATTTGCTTGACGGCCCGCTCCGAGTCCCTGTTGTCGAACTGGAAGACGTGTTAGTCGAAGACCGACCAGTTGAGTCCGAGGATGTTTTGCCCCCCCTCCTCGACGAGTTACCGGTTCTTGAGGAGGAACCGGTCGTTTGATTTGTCCCAGTCGACCGCCTGGAGGACTCGCCGGGATCCGATTTAGTCGTATTTGATCCCACAGTTGATCCAGTACGTTGTTGGGCTCCTGCACTGCGTCCTGTCGCACCCGTAGATGTTCGATCAGTCGAGGTCTCAGACGCCGAGGAGTCATCCTCGTCCTCGTCGGGCCAGCTGTTCGGGTCCGGAATGCCGTCGAGTCGCTTTGCGACGTAGTTCGTGTGACCCAGCCGGTCGTAGGACTGGCGCTCGTTCGGATCCTTGAGTGTATCGTAGGCCTTCTTGATAATAGTGAACTGCGCCGTCGCACGAGGATCGTCGTTCCGGTCCGGGTGGTACTCCTGGACCATCTCCCGGAACGCATCCCGGATTTCGTCTTTCGAGGCGTCCTCGTCGACGCCGAGCAGTTCGTAAAAATCTCTCGTCATATAGCGGCAGTTACTTGCGGCAAATGTGGTGCATGCTTATAATTCCAATGTATATCACGTGTCAGAAATCGGTAAGGCTCGACTGGCCCGACCGGTCATCAGCGAGAGCCGATCGGTCCGGATCGTCGGTAGTCGACTCCGCTTGCCTGCCTGCCGCCTCGGAGTCGTCTCCTTCGGTATCCTGGTCCCAGCCCCCGAGTCGTGCCTGTTCGCCGGACGGGAACTCCAGGTTCGAGACCCGCACGCCGACTTTCCGGACGCGGTCGTCGTCGAACTCGGCGATCAACTCAAGCGCGATCTCCTCGATGAGATCGGCGTCATCGATCGGTCCCGGGAGCGACCGCTCGCGCGTGTTGACGTCGTACGGCGGCGTCACTGCCTTCACGCCGATCGTCCGGTAGAGTGCACCCTTGCTCTGGGCTCTGGTTGCGACCGCCTCGGCCAGCGCCCGGACCTGCTCGCGTTTTCGCTCGGGATCCTCGACGGCGTCGGCAAAGGCCGACTCCCGGGAGAGACTCTTGGGGTCGCCAGTCGGCGTCACCTCGCGGGTGTCGGCCCCCCGGGCGCGGTCGTACAGCTCCCGCCCCCGGTCGCCGAACCGGTCGACCAGTTCGTGGGGATCTGCTGCTGCCAGATCGCCAGCCGTCTCGATCCCCAGCTCGCGGAGTGTACGGGCCGTCACCGGCCCGACGCCGTGGACTTCCTCGACCGAAAGCGGGGCGAAGAACTCGGCGACTTCGCCGGGTTCGATGACCACTAACCCATCCGGCTTGTCGTAATCGCTGGCGACCTTCGCCGCGCTCAGCGTGGGCGCGACGCCGACGCTTGCGACGACGCCGACCTCCCGCTCGATCCGGTTTTTGACGTGACGGCCGAACCCCTCCGCGACCTCCCAGCCGGTCCGGTCGGTGACGTCGAGATACGCCTCGTCGATGCTCACCTCCCGGACGGTGTCGGCACAGTCGTGGAGAATCGCCTTGACCTCGGCGGCGACCGACTGGTAAAAGTCCAGATCAACCGGGCGATAGTACCCTGCGGATTCGTCGGGATCGGCGGCGTCCTCGTCGAGTCGCGGCAGCCGATCGAGCGCCTCGGAGATCGCCATGGCGCTCTCGACGCCGTACTCGCGGGCCTCGTAGCTCGCCGTCGCGACCGCGCCGATGTCGTCGCCGGGCTCGTAGCCCATCCCGACCACGAGCGGTTCACCCCGAAGTTGGGGCTCGCGCAGCCGCTCGCAGGCCGCGTAGAAACAGTCCATATCGACGTGGAGGACGATCTGGTCCGGCCGCTCGTCGTCGACGCCGGGCAACGTGGCGTCACCGCTCGGCATACACAGGGGTTGGGGCGGCCGGGTTCTAAACGTCTCGCCTTCCACCACAGTGATAGGCCACGGACACGTACCGCCACGGGTGTCCTCGACCGAAGCCGCGACGAGTGTAGACGCGGAATCCTCGTTTCCTGCGGATTCGCGGCGACCGATCGCCGTCGTCGTCGGGGTCGTGTTCATCGACCTGCTCGGCTTCGGGATCATCATCCCGATCCTGCCCTTTTACGTTCGATCCTTCGGCGTCAGCGACGTTTTCATCGGGCTGCTCGCGGCCTCGTACTCGCTCGCGCAGTTCGTCGCGGCACCGACCCTCGGGCGCATCTCCGACGAGCGGGGCCGCCGCCCCGTGCTCATGCTCTCCGTCGGTGTCGCCGGGATCGCGTGGGTGGTGTTCGGGATCGCCGCCGAGATCGGTGCCGTCGCGGGCACGACCCTGGGGCTCGTTGCGCTGTTCGGTGCCCGCCTGCTCGCCGGTGCGGCCGGTGGGAACATCGCTGCCGCCCAGGCGTACATCGCGGACGTGACGCCGCCCGAGCAACGGGCCGGTGCGCTGGGGCTCGTCGGGGCGGCGTTCGGTCTGGGCTTCGTCTTCGGTCCGGCTATCGGGGGGTTGCTGGCGAGCGAGACGGCAGTCACCACGGCCCGGACAGTGTTGCCTGGGGTCGTTCCAGTGACCCAGTTTTCGCTGCCCAGCTTCGCGGCGGCCGGGTTCTCGTTCCTCGCGCTGGGGGCTGCGGCGGTCGTTCTGAAAGAGCCCGAACGGACCCGCGGTCCCAGACTGCGGACGACGTTCGTCGATCAGTTCCGGAGTGCACTCGCCGACGCGACGCTCCGACCCCTCGTCGTCGCGTTCTTCCTCACCTCGCTCGCGTTCGCGGGCGTCACCGTGATGTTTGTCCCGTTCGTGGCCGACGCGTTCGGCTACGACGCGACGCAGGCGGCGCTGTTTCTCGCCTACATCGGCGTGCTCGGCATCGTAAATCAGGGCGTTCTCATCGGCTGGCTCTCGCAACGGTATGGGGTCAGACGGGTCGTCAAGACAGGCGTGGGCTCGCTGTTCCTGGCACTGTGTCTGCTGGCCGTCTCGCCGCTGGCCGGGACGACGCCGATGACTACCAGCGGTCCGGAGTGGGTTACGGGGGGACTCGCCGTCCTCGTCGCTTTCGGCGCTTTCGCGTCCTTCGGCAACGGGGCGATCACAGTCGGTCTCGCGGCGCTGGTCTCCGAGGGGGCATCAAGTGATACGCAGGGCTCGGCCTTCGGCGTCACGCAGGCGGCTGGCAGTCTCGGGCGAACCGCAGGGCCGCCACTGGCCGCCGCGGCGTACATCGCCGCCTACTGGTCACCGTTCATCGCCGGGGCGCTCTTACTGGTGCCGGTCGCAATACTGCTGCGAGCGCGTCCGTGACCAGTCAGTGGCCACCGGCCATGCCGTGCGAGGCCTCCCGCCATCCACACGGAGACGAACAGTATCTTCCGGCTCCCGGTGTTTTTCCTGCCGCCGCTCCGATTGGCAGGTATGGACACTCCCGATCTCGATCGGTTCGAGTCCCGCCGCTCGACCGTTTACGCGCCGGAGGGTATCGTCGCGACCAGCCAACCGCTCGCCGCCGAAGCCGGCGTCTCGATCCTGCGCGAGGGGGGCAACGCCTTCGACGCCGCGGTCGCCACTGCGGCCGCGCTGAACGTCGTCGAACCCACCAGCACCGGGCTGGGCGGGGACGTCTTCGCGCTCTATCGCACCGCCGACGGCGAGGTCGGCGCGATGAGCAGCTGTGGCGGCGCACCCAGCGACGCGACGCTGGAACGAGTGCGCGAGGCCGTGGCGGACGACCAGGACGTCGCGCCGAGCGAGGCCGAGATGCCCCAGCACGGCCCCCATCCCGTGACAGTCCCCGGCACGGCCCGGGGCTGGGAGGCGACGGTCGACCGGCTCGGCACCCGCTCGCTTTCCGAAGTACTCCAGTCGGCGATCCGGTACGCGACGGAGGGCTACCCCGTCAGCGAGGTCATCGCCAGCGCGTGGGATCATGGCGAGGAGCTGTTCGACGACGAACACGCGCGGGACGCCTATCTCGTCGACGGCGAGCGTGCACCACGCGTCGGCGAGCACGTCACACTGCCCGAACTCGGCGCGAGCATGAAGCAGATCGCCGAAGAAGGGGCAGACACGGTCTATGAGGGCGAGATCGCAGACGCCATCGTGGAGGAAGTGCAGTCGAACGGTGGCTTTCTCGACCACGACGATCTCGCCGCCTTTGAGCCGGAGTTTATCGATCCCGTGAGCGCGACCTACCGCGGGACCGAGGTGTACGAACTGCCGCCGAACAACCAGGGGCTGATCGCGCTCGAAGCGCTCGGGATCGCCGAGGAGATCGGTGCTGGCGAGGTACCCTACGATTCGCCCGAACGGATCCACAGGTTCGCCGAGGCGACGAAGATCGCATTTCACGACGGCCACCACTACATCACCGACCCCCAGTACGAGGAGATCCCGCCGCTTGCCGATCCGGAGTACGTGGCCGGGCGGGCCGAGGAGATCGGCCCGGAACCGATCGAGAACGTCGATATCGGCTTTGGCGAGGGTGCTGGCGAGGACGCCGACACCGTCTTGCTCACCGTCGCGGACGACGAGGGCAATCTCGTCTCCTACATCAACTCCCGATTTGCGGGCTTTGGCAGCGGGCTGGTCGCGGGCGACACCGGGATCGCACTGCAGAACCGCGGCTGGTCGTTCTCGCTCGACCCCGACCATCCGAACCGGCTCGAACCGGGCAAGCGACCGTTCCACACGCTGATCCCCGCGCTTGCGAAGTTCGACGAGGACGACTGGGCCGCCTTCGGCGTCATGGGCGGGTACATGCAGCCACAGGGCCACGTTCAGGTGCTTTCGAACATCATCGACTACGACATGCCGCTCCAGCGCGCGCTGGACGAACCGCGCTGGCGCTACCGCGAGGACGGGGGGCTCGCGCTGGAAGGCCAGTTCGACGGCGGGATCGCCTCGAAGCTCGCCCGTCGCGGGCACGACGTCTCGGTCCTGCCGCCGCTGCGCTTTGGCGGCGCACAGATCGTGCGCAATCAGGACGGGACGCTGTCGGGCGCGACGGAACCACGCAAGGACGGTACTGTGGTCGGGTACTGAGTTCTCTATCGGCTGTGTGTTTGTAACTTTGTATACAATGTAACATTGTAACACGCAGGGCGGCGGTAGAATCAACGGAGCTGGCGGAGCAAGCTACTGTACCGGTTGAGTTCACTCCTTTTCGGAATACGAATCGAGTTTGCGAACGATCTTCGTGTAGACATCTGGAGCGCAGTACCAGCCCTCATCGATCATTGTATCGATGACCTTTCGAGCTTCATCGGCGCTGATCGCACTGGACTGTGCAAATTTCAGGACCAGAAAGGCAGTTCCGCGAGTCGTGATTCCTTCCGTCGTTGCAACATCGCGACCGTAGGTTTCGTCCATCACTGCAATACCGTCGTGAATGTCAGCACACGCGAGGACGGCAGCATCAGCCGCACTGAGGTTCGGATTCGACTCCAGTTGCGTCTGTGACTCGGTCATGTCAACTGCTTCGATGTCGAACTGGCCAGCTTCGACCTGCTGCTCGATTCGTCGACCATCCGTATACCCCGCCTCGATACCGTCTGTAACGACCTCCTCGTACACCTGTTCGGGAATTACGCGCGGGTCATCCAGGTGCCGGATGAGCGCCAGTCGTTCGGCCTTTGCGAGATAGATGAGCGGTGTCGCGTCGAAGACCCACATTCACAGTGCCTCGAGGTCGTCGTCAACGTGGTCCGCATCAACCCACGTGACATCGCGCTCTCTGGCGAGTTGCGCGAAGTCCCAGACGGACATTCCCGCCAGTTCGGCAGCCCTGCTGAACGTGACCTTGCCAGCTGAAAGCTGGTCCAGTGCCTGTTCACGTCGCCACTCTTCGAGCCCCTCGGAGAGAAATTTTCGGACTGCTGTGCTACGGTCCAGATTCTCGTCTTCGAGATACGCGTCGAGCTCGGCCTCCAGCTCGTCAGGCACGCGTGCAGATATCGTTCCCATACTGTATACAAAGTATGCATTGCATACAAACGCTTTGGTGGCCTGGACAACATGCCCCAGCATGTTCTCCACTTTCGGTGACTGAGTGTAGAAGGAGGGGCGGTGCTCTGTCGGGAGTCCGGACCCGTTTATCGTCTATATATTTGTGAGTACCAAAGATATATTGAGAAGAGCCGTCTACAATCATGTATGCCTGAGTTCGACCCGGCCCCTACCTCCGACGATACCCGGCGACGGTGGCAGGCGGGAACGGACACGTTTGGTCGTATCTACGACGTCGTCCTCGGGATAACGTCCCCAACCCCGTACACCGATATCGCCGAGCGTGCGGACTGTTCTCAAAATGCCGCCAAAAAGCATCTCGACCGGCTGGCGGAGATGGGTATCGCTCACGTCAACAGCGACAGCCGCCCGGCGACATACGAGCGAAACGATGGGTATCTCGAATGGCAGGATGCCAGTCGGATCGCGGCCGAACTCTCGGTCGACGAGATTATCGACCGCGTTGAGGCGCTCGAATCCCAGCAAGCTGAGTACGAGGCCCAGTTCGAGACGACGGACCCGACAGATGTCTCCGTGTTTGATCACGGTGACCACGATACGATTCACGAGCGAATGACCGCCGTCAGCGAGTGGCAGGGTGTGATTCGAGATATCAGACTGTACGAACTGGCCCGCCAGCTCTCCCAGAACGACGGCCATCTCATTCCAGCGTAGATGAGTGGGCCACCGGAGGATCCACCAACTCATTCGACAGGCCCGCCGGATCGACAGACGCTGCGCCTGCTTGCGCGACACCTGTCGTCGGAGTCACTCCTCGTCGAGACCGCGTTCGACCCGGATTCCTACGAACCCCGACTCCTTCGCGGGGTGCTCGATGCTGGACGATATCCGGACTCGGTGACAGCCGCCCGCCTCGATATTCGGTGGTTCACGACTGGTGATTTCTCGATCCACTACGTCGAAGTCCACGAGGATGGAACGCGCTGGGAGTGTCGCTGGGATCGGCACCCGAACACGCACAACACGCGGTTGCACTTCCACGAGCCACCATCCGCCGTCGAAGTAGCTGATCTCGATCTTCCGTCACTCCATCCACTCGACGTGTACTCGACCGTGCTTGCGGCGATCGAGGACCGTATCGAGACACTCTGGTCGGCACAATGATTTCGTACGGGGCAGAGCATGCCAGAGCCATCCCCGGCCCCGCTGGCTCAACGGGTCAGCCGCCAACCACCACAGATGGGGAGATTCAATAGGCATCGGCTACCGTTGGTACACAATGCGGAACGAGCACCTCATAACGGCCAAACAGTTATCGCGGGAGGACATCGAGACGGTCCTCGACCGGGCGGCCGAGATCGCGGCCGATCCGTCCGCCGTCAACGACCGTCACGCCGACACGTTGCTCGGGTTGCTCTTTTTCGAGCCGAGCACCCGGACCAAGATGAGTTTCGAGGCGGCGATCAAACGACTGGGCGGGGATGTCGTCGACATGGGCTCGGTCGACTCCTCCAGCGTCTCGAAGGGTGAGAGCCTCGCCGACACCGTCCGCGTCATTCAGGGCTACGCCGACGCACTCGTACTGCGCCATCCCCGGCAGGGATCGGCGAAGATGGCCAGCGAGTTCGTCGACGTACCGCTGGTCAACGCGGGCGATGGTGCAGGCCATCACCCCAGCCAGACGTTGCTCGACCTCTACACGATGCGTGAGGCAAACGGGCTGGACGATCTGACCATTGGGATCATGGGCGATCTGAAGTACGGTCGGACCGTCCACTCGCTGGCAAACGCGCTGACGAACTTCGACGTCCGCCAGCACTTCATCAGTCCGGAGAGCCTCCAGCTCCCCCGGAGCGTCCGGTACGATCTCCATCAGGAGGGTGCGTCGGTCCGGGAACACACCGACCTCGACGAGATCCTGCCGGAACTCGACGTGCTCTACGTCACGCGCATCCAGCGCGAACGGTTCCCCGACGAGAACGAGTATCACGCCGTTGCGGGCGAGTACCAGATCGACGCCGAGACGCTCGAAGCGGCCAGCGACGATCTGACGATCATGCATCCCCTTCCCCGCGTCGACGAGATCGCGCCGGAGATCGACGAGACCGACCACGCCAGCTATTTTTCGCAGGCGCACAACGGCGTCCCCGTCCGGATGGCGCTGCTGGATCTCCTGCTCTCAAATGAGGAAGGTGATGCCGAATGAGTGACCACGAACTCCGCGTCAGCAAGATCCGCAACGGCACTGTGATCGATCACGTCCCCGGCGGCCAGGCACTGAACGTCCTCGCCATTCTGGGGATCGATGGCACCGGCGGCGAGCAGGTCAGCATCGGGATGAACGTCCCCAGCGATCGGCTCCCAGCCAAGGACATCGTCAAGGTGGAGGGGCGCGAACTCAGCCAGAACGAGGTCGACGTCCTCTCGCTGATCGCCCCCGACGCAACGATCAACATCGTCAGCGAGTACGACGTCGTCGACAAACGACGGCTCGACCGTCCCGAACACGTCGAGGGCGTCCTCGCGTGTCCGAACCGCAACTGTATCACGACTGACGACGAACCCGTCGACTCGAAGTTCGAGGTGCTAGACGACGAGGTTCGGTGTGTCTACTGTAATACGATCATCCGCGATAACCTGACCGAGCATATCGGAAATTGAGGCCGACGGGGGCTGTAGTCTCCCTCGATTCCCACCCCAGAACATAAACCGTCTGGCCGTAGACGCTCCAGTATGCAGATTCATCACACGGGAATCGCGACGCATGATGCCGGCCGGCTGATCGATCTGTACGGCGACCTCTTCGACGTGCCGGTCGTCCACGAGGAGGAGTTCGACGGCCTTCGAGTCGTCTTCCTCGATCTCGGGAACGGCTATTTCGAGCTGCTCGAGCCCGTCAAACATGCGACCGTCGCCCGATTCCTCGACAGGCACGGCCCCGGCGTCCACCACGTCGCCGTGGCGACCGAGGATATCGAGGCAGCCCTGCAGACAGCCAGGGAACGCGGGATCGAGTGTATCGACGACGACCCCCGAGAGGGCGCGTGGGGCCACGATGTCGCCTTCCTGCACCCGAACGATACGGGCGGCGTCCTGTTCGAGTTCGTCGAGCAGTGATTGAGCGGCTCCTCCTCACCCCCCGCATACATTACCTAGGTCGCAGATACGAATCCATGTATGTTACAGCGGACCGCAGGTCAGCAGAAGATCGGCAGGTATTATAAGGGGAATAGTAACCATAAATATGGTTTGGGGGAAGGCTTATATATATCGGATTCTGTGACTAGTATACGACTCGGTGACCGCCCACCGGACCCCGACCCGGACTTCGACGCATCTTGCACTGTTGAGTCGTTTACTGCTGAGCGCCTCGTTGCGCGGAACAGTCTGGGGAGTGATAGCATATGACAGAACTGATCCGAACCGACGGCAACCAACTCGCAGCAGAACCAGCGACCACGAACGGCAAAGCAAGGGGGAGCCATGACCGGAGACACTGAAACGCTCGACGAGCTAAGCAAGGAGTACAGGGAATCAATACCAGGAGACCTTCGCGAGAGCAGATCCTTCGACTGGTATCTCGACGAGGTGTACGAGGACCCGAAGATCGCCCGCAACGCCCACCAGCGCGTCGCGGACATGTTCGACCACTACGGGACCGAGTACGACGAGGAAGCAGGTGTCGTTGAGTACCATCTCGCATCGGAGGATCCGCTCCACGACGGGGAGAACCGCTTTTTCGGCCGCGTGATCCACGAGTCGATGCACGAGTTCGTCAACAAAGTCAAAAGCGGTGCCCGACGGCTCGGCCCCGAGCGTCGTATCAAGCTACTGCTCGGTCCCGTGGGATCGGGCAAATCCGCGTTCGACCAGCAGGTCCGGCGCTACTTCGAGGACTACACGATGCAGGAGGAGGGACGGATGTACACGTTCCGCTGGACCGACCTCTGCTCGGTAATCGACGATCAGGATCCCGCCGACGATACGGTTCGCTCGCCGATGAACCAGGAGCCACTGGTCCTCCTGCCGCTTGAACAGCGCCAGCAGGTTATCGACGGGCTAAACGAGCGCCTCGATGCGCCCTATACGATCCGCAACGAGCAGAGTCTGGATCCGGAAAGCGAGTTCTATATGGACCGATTGTTGGCCCACTACGACGACGACCTCCAGAAGGTGCTCGACAAACACGTCGAGATCATCCGGCTCACCGCCGACGAGAACAAACGGCAGGCGCTGGAGACGTTCGAACCAAAGGACAAGAAAAACCAGGACGAGACCGAACTCACCGGCGACGTCAACTACTCGAAAATCGCCGTCTACGGCGAGTCCGATCCGCGTGCGTTCGATTACTCGGGCGCGTTCTGTAACGCAAATCGCGGCATCTTCTCCGGCGAGGAACTGCTGAAACTCCAGCGGGAGTTCCTCTATGACTTCCTGCACGCCAGCCAGGAACAGACGATCAAGCCCAAGAACAACCCGCGGATCGACATCGACCAGGTGATCGTCGGGCGGACGAACATGCCCGAGTACAAGGACAAAAAGGGCGACGAGAAGATGGAGGCCTTTAACGACCGCACCAAGCGGATCGACTTTCCCTACGTCCTCTCCTACGAGGACGAGGCCGAGATCTACTGGAAGCTGCTGGGGAACGCGGACGTGCCCGACATCCACGTCGAACCGCACACGCTGGAGATGGCAGGGCTCTTTTCGGTTCTCACCCGGATCGAGGAACCCGACACCGACACGGTCGATCTCCTCCAGAAGGCGAAAGCCTACAACGGCGAGGACGACGAGACCGACGACGTCGACCTGAAAAAGCTCCGCGAGGAAGCCGCCGCGAAAGCCGAGATCGGCGAGGGGATGGAGGGGATCTCGCCGCGATTCATCGGCGACGAGATCGCCGAGGCGATCATGGACAGCAAACACCGCGGCCGTGACTTCCTCTCGCCGCTGATCGTCTTCAACTTCTTCGAGGAGAACCTGGAACACCACGGCTCGATCGCCGAGGACCGATTCGATACGTACTATCGCTACCTCGAACGCGTCCGTGAGGAGTACCGCGAGCGCGCCATCGAAGACGTCCGGCATGCACTGGCCTACGACGTCGACGAGATCCGACGGCAGGGCGAAAAGTACATGGATCACGTGATGGCCTACATCGACGACGACACCGTCGAGGACGAGATCACGGGCCGCGAACAGGAGCCCGACGAAACGTTCCTGCGAAGCGTCGAGGAGAAACTCGACATTCCCGAGGACCGCAAGGACGACTTCCGCCAGGAGGTCTCGAACTGGGTCTCCCGACGTGCTCGCGAGGGCGAAGCGTTCAACCCACAGGACAACGAGCGCCTGCGCCGTGCGCTCGAACGCAAACTCTGGGAGGACAAGAAACACAACATCAACTTCTCGGCGCTGGTCAGCGCGAACGAGTTCGACGACGACGAGCGGTCGGCGTGGATCGACGCGCTGCTCAAGCAGGGATACAGTGAGGATGGCGCGCGCGAAGTGCTGGAGTTCGCCGGTGCCGAGGTCGCCAAATCCGAGCTGGAGGAGTGACGATGTCCCGAGGAGAAAAGTTCGTCAGCGAGGCAGACACCGCCCTCGAAGGGGCCTACGAGGAGCCCAGAGCACTGGCCGAGTACGTCGACCGCGTCTTCGAACGCCCGAGGATCGCCTCCCATGCGACCAAGTATCTGGTCGAGGCGATCGAATCACAGGGCACCAGAACGGTGATCGAAGAGGGCGAGGAAAAAGAGCGCTATCGCTTCTTCGATGATCCCCACAACGACGGCGAGCACGCGATCCTCGGCAACACCGAGGTGCTCAACGCCTTCGTCGACGATCTGCGAACGATCGCCGCCGAACGCGGCAAAGGCGAGAAGATCATCTGGTTCGACGGGCCGACGGCGACCGGGAAATCCGAACTCAAACGCTGTCTGATCAACGGATTGCGCGAGTACTCCAAGACAGAGGAAGGGCGTCGCTACACCATCGAATGGAACGTCGAGGGCGCGGTCGATACGCGCGGTCTGAGCTACGGGAGCGAGCGCCGCTCCGACGAGGACGACTGGTACGAGAGTCCCGTTCAGGCGCATCCGCTGTCGGTGTTCCCCGACGACGTCCGGGCGGAGCTACTGACCGAGATCAACGAGGCCTCGGACGCTCACGTCGATCTGCACGTCGACACGCGTCTCGATCCGTTCTCGCGGGAAGCCTACGAGTACTTGGAAGAACAGTACCGCCGATCGGGACAGTCCGGCGAACTGTTCTCGGCGATCACCGATCCCGATCACCTCAGGGTGAAAAACTACGTCGTCGACGTCGGGCAGGGGATCGGTGTCCTCCACTCCGAGGACGAGGGCCATCCCAAACAGCGACTGGTCGGCTCGTGGATGCAGGGTATGTTACAGGAGCTGGACTCCCGCGGACGAAAGAACCCGCAGGCGTTCAGTTACGACGGTGTACTCTCGCAGGGCAACGGGCTCCTCACGATCGTCGAGGACGCCGCCCAGCACGCCGACTTGCTCCAGAAGCTACTGAACGTCCCCGACGAGCGAACGGTCAAACTCGACAAGGGGATCGGGATGGATCTCGATACGCAGCTGTTGATTATCTCGAACCCGGATCTGGAAGACCAGCTCAACCAGCACGCCGACCGTAACGGGGCGGACCCCCTGAAGGCGCTCAAGCGCAGGCTCGATAAACACGAGTTTGCCTACCTGACGAACGTCTCGCTGGAGACCGAACTCATCCGGCGGGAGCTGACCGGCGAGATGTCGGTCTGGGAGACCGATGAGTACGACGAACTGGAAGCGAAGATCCGCGAGCCGGTCACGATGGACCTGCGGGGAGCCAACGGCGAGATCCGCGAACGCGAACTCGCCCCGCACGCCATCCAGGCCGCGGCGATGTACGCGGTCGTGACGCGGCTCGACGATGGGGATCTGCCCGCAGGGATCGATCTCGTCGACAAGGCGGTCCTCTACGATCGCGGGTATCTGGAGGACGGCGACGAACGCCGTCAGAAAGACGAGTTTGTCTTCGACGACGTCGGAAGCGGCAAGCAGGGAATCCCGGTGACGTTTACACGGGACGTGCTTGCCGAACTCCTGCAGGCGGAGACTGACCGGCATCACCCCGACCTCCCCGTCGAGTCAGTCGTCATGCCCCGCGACGTGTTGAACGCGATGGCCGAAGAGCTGTCGGAGGCTCCGATGTTCTCGGCTGGCGAAAGTGCGGAGTTCGAGAACCGTGTCGTCCCGGTGAAAAACTACCTGTTTAGCCAGCAGGAGGCGGATGTCCTCGAGGCCATGCTCCACGACAATCGGGTCGACAAGGAGACGGTCGGCGAGTACGTCGAACACGTCTACGCCTGGGCGACCGACGAGCGGATCACCAACGACCGGGGCGAACGCATCGAACCGGACCCCCTGAAGATGAAGCTGTTCGAGGTCGAACGGATGGGCCGGTTCGCCGAGAGTGATTACGAGGGCAACCAGCCCTCGACCGCCGTCGCCGAGTTCCGGCGGAGCAAAATCATCACGTCGCTGAACCGCCACGCCTGGGAGCACCGCGACGAGGATTTCTCGGTATCGGATGTCGACCTGACGTCGATCCCGATCATTCGGAGCCTCCTGGAGAGCTACGACTGGGACGACGTCGACCGGATCTACGAGGACTTCGATCCGAGCCAGTGGTCGGATCCACCGGCGGACACGGAGACGGAGAGAGTGAAACGACAAACGATCGATACCATGATTGATCTGTTCGACTACACGGCGGCGTCGGCCGAGCTGACGAGCCGCCACGTCGTCGGCCAGATCGCGTACAAGTGGGAATAATGGGACTACAGGACGATCTCGACCGGTTCAGGGAAGTGGGCGAACAGCGCCGTGAAGACCTCGCCGAGTTCATCCAGTACGGCGATTTGAGCGGGAGCGGTCGGGACGAGGTGAAGATCCCGATCAAGATCGTCGACCTCCCCTCGTTCGAGTACGATCAGCGCGATCAGGGCGGCGTCGGACAGGGGAAGGGTGAGGTCGGCGACCCGGTCGGCCCCCCCGAACCGGAGCCGGGCGACGGTGACGAGGACGGCGACCCCGGCGAGGAAAGCGGTGAACACGAGTACTACGAGATGGACCCCGAGGAGTTCGCCGAGGAGCTCGACGAACGACTTGGCCTGGACCTGGAGCCAAAGGGCAAGAAGGTCGTCGAGGAGAAGGAGGGCCCTTACACCGATCTCACGCGGAGCGGCCCGGACTCGACGCTGGACTTCGAGCGCATGTTCAAGGAGGGGCTCAAGCGAAAGCTCGCGATGGACTTCGACGAGGAGTTCCTTCGCGAGGTGCTGAAGATCGACGGCTGGGGGGCCCAGCAGGTCTTCGAGTGGGCGCGCCGCGAGAACATCCCCGTCTCGAAGCCGTGGATCGAGGAGGCCTACGACGAGGTCTCGGACGACGAACTCGATACGTGGGAGAGCTTCGAGGAGCTACAGGCGAACGTCGAGCGCGAACCGGTCCAGCGGAAGATCCGGCGCGAGGGGCTCACACACGTCCCACTGCGCCGTGAAGACGAGCGGTACAGGCATCCCGAGATCATCGAGGAGAAAGAAAAGAACGTCGTCGTGGTGAACATCCGCGATGTCTCCGGCTCGATGCGCCAGAACAAACGGGAGCTGGTCGAGCGGACGTTCACGCCACTTGACTGGTATCTCCAGGGCAAGTACGACAACGCCGAGTTCGTCTACATCGCCCACGACGCCGAGGCATGGGAGGTCGACCGCGACGAGTTCTTCGGAATCCGTTCGGGCGGCGGGACGAAGATCTCTGCGGCCTACGAACTCGCCGACGCACTGCTGGAGGAGTACCCCTGGCACGAGTGGAACCGGTACGTGTTCGCTGCCGGGGACAGCGAGAACTCCTCGAACGATACCGAATCCGGCGTGATACCGCTGATGGAGTCGATTCCGGCCAACCTGCATGCCTACGTCGAGACCCAGCCGAGCGGTAACGCGGTCAACGCGACCCACGCCAAAGAGCTGGAGAGCCATTTCGACGAGGACGGCAACGTGGCGGTGGCCTACGTCTCCGGACAGGACGACGTCGTCGATGCCATAGAGGAGATCCTCAGCACGGAGAGCGACTCATGAACTTCGATCGATACAGCGCACAGCGCGAGGCGGAGAAACTGCAAGCACCAGTCGAGGAGGCCCGAAAGCTGGCCGAACGGCTCGGCCTCGAACCCTACCCGGTCAACTACTGGATCGTCGACTACGACGAGATGAACGAGCTGATCGCCTACGGCGGGTTCCAGCAGCGCTATCCGCACTGGCGCTGGGGGATGCAGTACGACCGCCAGCAAAAGCAGGGCCAGTATATGGGCGGGAAGGCTTTCGAGATCGTCAACAACGACAATCCCTCTCACGCCTTCCTGCAGGAGTCGAACGAACTGGCCGACCAGAAAGCGGTGATCACGCACGTCGAGGCCCACGCCGACTTCTTCGCCAACAACCAGTGGTTCGGTCTCTTCACCGACGGGCGAAGCGACGATACAGTCGAGGCGGCTGCCATGCTCGAACGCCATGCGCGACAGATCCGCGAGTATATGGAGGACCCCGAAATCGACCGAGCCGACGTGGAGCGCTGGATCGATCACGTGCTCACGCTGGAGGATACCATCGACCAGCATCAGGCGTTCTCGGCGACACGACCGGGCGAACCAGAGGTCGACACTGACGACGTCGAAGCCGACCTCGCGGAACAGCTCGCAGAGCTGGAGCTGAGCGACGAAGTTCGCGAGGAGGTGTTCACCGAGGAGTGGCTCGAAGGACAGGCCGACGACGAGACGGTCACCGACCCCACGACACCCGAAAAAGACGTCATCGCCTTCCTCGGCGAGCATGGCAAGCAGTTCGATGCCGACGCCGGGAAGGCCCGCGAGTACGAGCCCTGGCAACGCGACGTCCTGGAGATGCTGCGCACCGAATCGTACTACTTCGCGGGGCAAAAAATGACAAAAATAATGAATGAGGGCTGGGCCAGTTACTGGGAATCCGTCATGATGGCTGGCGAGAACTTCGCCGAGGCCGACGAGTTCCTCACCTACGCCGATCACATGGCGCGCGTCCTCGGTTCGCCCGGCCTGAATCCCTACAAGCTGGGCCTCGAACTCTGGCAGTACGCCGAGAACACGGCCAACCGGCGGGAGGTCCTGGACAAACTCCTGCGCGTCGATGGAATCTCGTGGCGGAACCTGACGGAATCCGTCGACTTCGACGCCGTGCTGGAGACCATCGAACCGCCGTCTGCGCTGAAACTGATCACAGACGACCGGCTCGATGCGGTCGCCGACCTGGCCGACGAATATGTCGATCGTGAGAACCTCCAGCGCGCCCGTGACGGCGATATTGACGTCGATCGCTATCCCTGGAAAGTGCTCACCTACGAGGGGCTGGCGCGGCGACACTTCTCGTTGATCAAACCCCAGAACCGCAGTTTTCTGCCGAACGTGAGCCAGTCCGAACTTGAACGGCTTGGTCGCTATCTCTTCGATGACGCGATCTACGACAGCGTGGAGGAGGCTCTGGAGGATGTCGACTACACGACCGGCTGGGACCGGATGCGCGAGATCCGCGAGAGCCACAACGACGTCACCTTCCTCGACGAGTTCCTCACCGATGAGTTCGTCGAGGAGGGCGAGTATTTCACCTACGAACACTCCCACGCGACTGGTCAGCCACGCGTCGCCAGCCGGGAGGCTGCGGACGTCAAAAAGAAGCTCCTGCTGCGCTTTACGAACTTCGGGAAGCCCACGATTGTCGTCAGGGACGGCAACTACAACAACCGCAACGAGCTACTGCTTGCTCACCGGTACAACGGCGTCATGCTCGACACCGAGCAGGCAAAGCGCACGCTCGAACGCGTCTTCGAGCTCTGGGGTCGGCCCGTCAACCTCGTGACGATCGTCAAGCGGATCGACGATCACGACCGCGAGGTGGCGCGTCGTCGCAACGAGGAGCCCGAACCAACCGAGCAGGGAGCACTGATCCGGTACGACGGCGAGACGTTCGACGAACGCTCGCTACCGTGGGAGGACGTCGAGGATATCGCCGCCAGTGATATCGACTACGATACGAAACCCGACGACTGGCTGGCATAATTGGTCGGTGTCCCGTCTCGGCGTCTGGCGGGAGCGCCGCCCTCAGGCCAGTTCGGCGGCCCGATCCCGGAGCGACGATTCTACGGTTCTATCCTCGGTGATCGATTCGAGTTCGGCCGTCGCCGAACAGCGGCCAAGGCCTTCGAGAGCGTGGCGACGGAGGTCGCCGACGAGGCCGCCGGTCCGGACCAGTACGCCGAGGTTCGTCGCGTCCCGTTTTTCGACGAGTCTGTCGATCGCTTCGCGTCGGCTATCCTTCGATACGTTCCGTTTTACTGCGGTCTGAAAGTCTGAAGACATGTGTATCAATCAGCAATACCGATCTCTTCGCCACCGTCGGTCGTTTCGTCCGATTCTTCCGTGTCGGTCGCTTCCCCGGTTTCGGGGGCCTCGAACGTCGGGAAGCGATCCTCGAAGGCGTCCCAGTCGGCCGCCATCTCCTCGTCGCTCAGCACGCTTTGCTCCAGATACGTCCGGAGTGCCTCGTGATCCATCTCGACGCCGATCAGTACCAGACGGGTGCCACGATCACCCCACTGGTCATCCCACTCGTCTTCGAGGCCGGGATGGGCCTCGAACTGCGCTTCCTGCTCTTCCGGTGGGAGACTCGCTACCCACCGACCGGCCGGTGCGACCCGGACCGACTGGCCCGCGACGTGGAGCATGATCGCGTTGTCCTCCCGACCGGCGAGCCAGAAGTGACCCTTCGAGCGGACGACTTCGTCGGGGAACGAGTCAAGCAGCTCGGCAAACCGTTCGGGGTGGAACGGTCGGTCGGCCTCGAACACGAAGGAAGTAACGCCGTGTTCTTCCTCCGCGGACTCGTGTGGCTGTTGTAGCTCCTGCATCCAGCCAGCCGAGGCGCGTGCTTCCTCGAAGTCGAAGCGCTCGGTCTCGACGATGTCGTCGACGTCGACCCGGCCGTGAGTCGTCCGCAGGATCTCGGCGCGGGGCTGGAGGACTTCGAGCGTCGCTTCGATCTCCTCGAGCGTCGCTTCGTCGACGAGATCGCACTTGTTCAACAGGAGGACGTCACAGAACTCCACCTGTTCGACGAGCAGATCGCCGAGATGTTTCTCGGTGCCGTCGTCGTCGAGGACCTCGTCGGATTGCATCGCCTCGTGGAACTGGTGGGCGTCGACGACGGTGACCGTCGTATCGAGGTGACAGCCCGACAGCGGCTCGATACCGGTTTCTTCGTAGAACTCGGTCGGATCGAGATCGGACTGGTCAAAGCCCATCGTCAACGTCTGTGCGACAGGGAGTGGCTCGGCGACGCCGGTCGACTCGACGACGATGGCGTCGAACTCGCCCGCCTCGGTGAGCCTGTCGACCGCTTCGAGCAGATCGCCGCGAAGCTCACAGCAGATGCAGCCGTCGTCCAGTTCGACTAGCTCTTCCTCCTCGTCGGAGATGTCCGAGGATTCAGCGACCAGATCCGCATCGACGTTGACCTTGCCCATGTCGTTGACGAGGACCGCTAGCTCGCGGTCGCCACTCTGTGCAAGGATGTGGTTGAGTGTGGTGGTCTTTCCGGCACCTAGCATACCGGACAGTACCGTCACGGGAGTCGTCTCTTCGCTCATTCATTAACAACCTATGGCTTGGTCATAATATAAGTTATTATCTAAGTCACAGTTCTTATTAATCTCTGGGGCATCGATCTCGGTACCGATCACTCGTGAGCAACGACACACACAGTCCAGAGCGGTTCGGGTGTGCTATCATCGGTGGCGGGATCCACGGGACGTATCTCGCGAACCGGCTAGTAGAGGACACCCAGTTTGGCCCAGCGGATATCGCCATCTTCGACCCACACGAGCAACTGCTGGAATCGTTCCGTCGGAAGGCCCAGCGGTGCGGGATGGAGACACTCAGATCTACGTTCGTCCACCACGTCGGGGCGGAGGCGTTCGGCCTCGAACGGTTCGCAGACGAATACGATCGCAGGGACGAACTCGTCTCGACGATCGATTACCCGGCCCGGCCCTCGCTGTCCCTGTTTCTGGACTACGCCGACGAGATTATCGCGACCAGCGGTCTCGATAGCTGCCATCGCCGGACACACGTCGAGGCGATCCGCCCGACAGACAGGGATCGTCTCGCACTGGAGACGGTGGAGGGACGCGCGATCGCCGACACCTGCGTCCTCGCGATGGGACACGGAGGTCGCCACACCCGGCCGGACTGGGCACAGGGAATCGACGACGTGGTCCACGTCTGGGGCGAGTTTGATCCCGCGAGAACCGTCGACCGGACGCTGATCGTCGGTGGCGGGATCACTGCCGGCCAGCTCGCCTGCACGCTGAGCGAGTCGGAAACGGTCGGGCTGGTCAGCCGACACCCGCTCGACTGGGAGGTCTCGGAAGCCGCGCCGCCGTGGATCAACTGGTCACGAATCGAATCGGAGCTGCACACGCATCCGCCGGGATCGAAAGCGCGACTGGAGGTAGCGAGGGACGCGCGCAACGACGCGTCGATGCCGCCGTACCTGTACGCGGAACTGGACGAGCGGATCGACGAGGGTGCGCTGGTCATCGAGAGCGGCGACATCGAGACGGTTGAACGTCAAGACGACGGGATTGCGCTGTCGATCCGCCACGTCAGGGACCTAGTCGGCGACCGGGTAGTCCTCGCGACAGGCTTCGAGCCGGTGTTCGAGCATCCGTTCGTCGACCGGGTCGCCCAGGAGTGCTCGCTCGCACGCGGATACGACGGAATGCCACTCCTCGATGACGAGACGCTCGCGTGGCGACACGATCAGGGGCAGCTATCGAACCTGTTCGTCACCGGCGCGCTGGCCCTCGGTACTGTCGGTCCCTATGCACCAAACATCCCGGGCGCACGGCGGGCGGCAGACCGGATCGTTCCGTCGATAGCGACCCAGCTAGAGCGTGCTGACCTCGCAGCGATGGGGCCCTGAACGTCTGGGAGAGGGTACTCTACGCTGGCACCATTGCTTCCTTCTGGGCGGTCAGGTGGTCGACGATCAGGTCACCCGCCCGTCGCGCGCCGATCACGTTGCGAGCGAATGGGCCAAGCACCTGCTCCGTGGCGGCTCCGGAGACGAGTACCCGCGAGGGGCTCCCGTCCTCGCATCGCCAGCACAGCGTCTCGTCGTCGAGAACCGGTGCGCCGCGATAACCAGACGCCAGTGACGTCTCACGGAACGAGCGGAACAGGCTGGCACTGTAGGGATTCCCAAAGCCAGTTGAACAGATCATCCGGTCGAGACACACCGCAGTCCCGTCCTCGCAGGTGACGACGACGGTCCCGCCCGCCTCGTTGGCGACCGTAATCTCCGATCGTTCGAGGGATATGCCGTCCCCCTGCAATGTCTCGCGCAATCGGTCGAAGGCGTATGGCGGGATCGCGCCGTCGTTTCGCGCCTGCTCGACGCGCTGCTGGCGTTCCTGCGAGGCGGGAGGCAGATCGTGGAGTTCCTCCACGACGCTGGAAAAATGCATCCACTCGGTGCCCGCCTCTAGCGACTCGACGCGGAACGGACTGCGCGCGAACAGCGTCACGGTTCTGGACGGACGCGCAATTGTCACTGCTAACTGTGCAGCCGTGATGCCACCGCCAACGATGCCGACGTGTTCGGTCTCGCCGATCACTTCCCGGTCGAACGACGGATCCCAGACGTGTGTGACCGGGGCGTCCTCCGGAAGCGTGCCAGCCCACTCGGGGAGCGACGTCGCGCCGCCGTAGCCGGTCGCCAGGAGACACCAGTCGGATTCGATCCGCCCCGTGGTCGTCTCCACGGCAACCCCCGTGCGCTGCTCTCTGATCCCGGTTGCCCTGCCCTCGACGATGGACGAATCCAGATCGTACCGGTCGACGACCCACGCCGCGTGATCGAAAAAGAGGTCGGTCGTCGGCCGGTCACCGCCAACCCTGCTCGGATGCAGTTCGTCGTCACGCCCCCGCCCGCGTGCGAAATCACGCAGCGAAAACGGATCGCGAGCCACGTGGTGGACAAAGGGTGACCTGAGCGTCTCGACGCCACACTGCCGACACTTCCGACGAAACCCGCCGAGCAATCCGTCGGGTTCGACGATTCGCAGGTCCTCGTGCTCGACGACATTCGCGTCGAGCAGCCGGATCGCGAGGTGGACGCCGTGGACGCCGCCGCCGATGATCGTCACGCGTGGACTGCTCCGTACGTCCGATCGATTGCTCCCTTGCATCGGTCGCTCGGTCATCTCCTGTTAATAAAATGTTCGAGTATATTAATAACTTCTGGACCGGGGGCGTCTGCAGTCGATAGTTCCCCGCCAGCGTACAGGACGATTCGGCCCCGACTAGCCTTTTACAGGCTGAACCCAAAGAGCGGGTATGGCTGCATCACTCACCGCGGAGGAATTTCGCGATCTACAGGACCGGGGAGAGTCGTACGCGCTCGTCGATACCCGTCCAGCAGAGAGCTTCGAGTCGTGGCATATCGAGGGGGCGATCAACTACACGTACAAGCCCCACCACGAGTTCGACGTCGAGGACTTTCGGGCGGAGACGGGACTGGAACCGGCCGATCGAATCCTCACGATCTGTGCGAAAGGCAAATCATCGTTCGACATCGTTGACGAACTGGCCGCGGCGGGCTACGACGACGTCACGGTGATCGAGGACGGCATGCGTGCCTGGAGCCGGGTGTACGACGTGACGACTGTCCCAACCGAGAGCGACGGAATCGAACTCCTGCAGGTCCAGCGCCGCGCGAAGGGCTGTCTCGGCTACATTGTCGGCTGTACGGAGACGGGACGGGCGGCCGTGATCGACGCGACCCGACACGTCGAGGAGTTTATCGAGGCTGCCGGGTCGGCGGGCTACGAGATTGCCACCGTCTTCGACACCCACGTCCACGCCGACCACATCTCCGGCGGTCGGAAGCTTGCGGACCAGCTAGACCTTCCCTACTATCTCGGCGAGGACGCCACAGACCGCGGCGTCGCTTACGAGTACGAACCGCTGGCGCGAAACGAGGTCGTCACCGTCGGCGAGGTTGCTGTCAAGGCGCTCGCCACGCCCGGCCACACCTCCGAGATGGTTAGCTACCTGCTCGACGGCGAGGCAGTCGCGACCGGTGACACACTCTTTGTCGACTCGGTGGGACGCACCGAACTCCAGTTCGGCGACGCGGAGGCCGCGGAGGGTGCCGACCAGCTCTACGACTCCCTGCACGGGACGCTGCTTGCGTTGCCCGAGGGCGTGACCGTCCTGCCGGGTCATTTCGCCGTCAGCGATGCGGGCGAAACCGGCGAGCTGACCCGTGGTGAGCCGATCGTCGACTCGGTCGGGACGATCCGAACGACTGTCGATCTACTCGGTCGTCCGCGGGACGCGTTCGTCCAGCACGTCACCGAGCACCGCCCCGAGAAGCCGCCGAACTACGAGCGGATCATCGGCCTCAATACGGGCCGCAAAGCGGTCGACGACGAGACCGAGGCGATCGAGCTCGAACTCGGACCGAACCGCTGTGCAGCAGAGTGATCGTGTGATGACGACCAGTCAGCAGTTCACCGTCTCGACCGACGCACGGCTCGATATAATCGACGTGACAGACCGTGTCGAACGCGCGATTCCGGACGACGTCGAGCAGGGGCTCTGTACTGTTTTTGTCCAGCATACGACCGCTGCGGTCGTGATCAACGAGGCCGAGCCGCGGCTACTTGACGACATCGAAGAGTTCCTTGCCGACCTCGTCCCCGACGAGGGCCATCGTCACGACGATCTGGACGGGAACGCCGACTCGCATCTCCGGACCGCGTTGCTGGGGCCGAGCGAAACGATCCCGATTCGGGACGGCGATCTCGGCACCGGCACCTGGCAGTCCGTCCTGCTGGTCGAGTGTGACGGCCCGCGGTCGAGAACAGTCTCGGTGACGGTCGTCGGGGAATAGTTCAGGATTCCGTCCTACCGTCAGCGACGATCAGCCGCTCCAGCGCGTCCGAGCCGATCGGCGCGACTACGATCGGCGTCACTATGGACGCACCATCGACGTACGCCACGACCCCGAGGCCGATGGCGAGGAGACAGAGGCTCCCGGTACGGCCACCGACTGCTGGGCCGGACCTGTTGCTCACGCGAATCCCACGACCAGCACGGTCGTGTTCCACGCGACGACGACGACGCCGAGGACGGCGAGGGTCACCGGGACGACGAGCCGGTGTACCGGTCGGAGTCGGCGGGCGATCAGGATAAAACCGGCCAGTACCAGGGCTTTCCAGACGGTGAGGACGACCGCCGCACCGACCAGTCCGGGGGCGGCGTCGACGAGCGCAGCAGGAAGCGGGTTCCCTTCCGTCGCGCCGAGCCACAGGCCGACGACGGTCGATACGAGATCGCCGACGCCGTAGAACGCAATCGCAAGCATCCACAGCGTGTACTCCACCTCGTCGGCGTCGAGACTGGTCCACTCTGCATCGTTTCTGTGGATCGCGCTATCGACGGCCACTGGACCACCTCCGTCCCGGCTGATTCGTCCGTCGCCAGCACCCGCTGTGCGAGGATCGTGTGACGGGCCGAGACGCAATCGTAAGCTGATTCGACGGAATCGCAGTGGGCATAGACGGGATCCGCCGTCGCGTGGACGGCTCGTCTCACCTCTCGACAGGGCTACCCTTTGCTATGGATCGGATACTGGCCCACAGGTCCGGCTTACTCCAGACTGACGAACGCTAGATGATCCATATCATCCGAGAACAGGGGGTACGATATCGAGGAGCGTTACAGGTACGGCCGGGCGACGTCCACGGCGTCTGTCGCGATACCGTCGACGCCGCGCCACGCCATGGCACGGGCGAGCAGCGGCTCGTTGACCGTCCAGACGTTGACGTCGAGATCGACCGTTCGGGCACGCGAGAGCAGCGGCGAGTACAGGAGCAGACTGAATCGTGGATGCACATACTCACAGCCGAGTTCGACCGCACGCCGGATCGGCTCGTCGCGTAGTCGCCCCGAGATGAACGCCGTAGCGACCGATCGGTCCAGCGAGCGGACCTCCCGGAGTGCGTCCGCGGAAAAGGAGGAGACGATACAGTCGTTTTCGACCCGACCGAGCACGTCGAGGACATCGCCTGCAATATCGGTCTCTTTGAGCTCGACGTTGAGGTCGACATCAGCCGGAATCGCCGCAAGTACATCCTCGAGCGTCGGGATCGACTCACCGCTCCCCAGGACTTTGAAAGACTGCAGCTCGGAAAGCGACAGATCGCCGACGCGGCCCGTTCCATCAGTAACGCGGTCGATCTGCTCGTCGTGGACGACGACGAGTTCGCCCGACCCACACCGGCGGACGTCGAACTCGATGCTATCGGCGACTCGGCTCGCCCGCTCGATGGCCGACACCGTGTTCTCGGGCGCGTCGGCGGCGAACCCACGGTGGGCGATGACTCGCATACCTGCTCTCTCGGCTGCCGAGATAATGAATCCGTCCCGTGGATTCATTTCCGTGTGGGACGTTAGCGTCTGTATGTCCGTTAGCTTCGATTTCAGCGATCGCGTCGTCGTCGTAACCGGTGCCTGTGGCGCGCTCGGCAGCGCGGTCGCCGAGCGGTTCAGCGATGCGGGCGCTGCCGTCGCCGCAGTCGACGTGGTGGAACCGGACGACGAGGACGCGCTGCTGGACCTCGACGAGCGCACCGCGTACTACCAGATCGATCTCACCGACGAAGACGACGTCGAACGGGGGATCGACGAGATCGTCGATGCTCACGGCGGAATCGATCACCTCGTGAACGTCGCCGGAACCTGGCGCGGCGGCCAGCCCATCGAGGAGACGCCGGTCGACGAGTTCGAGATGCTGTTCGACGTCAACCTCAAAACCGCGTTTCTGGCCTCGAAACACGCCCTGCCGCACCTGCAGGAGGCCGAGGGATCCGTCGTGAGCATCAGCTCGCGATCATCGCTCGAAGGCGGTGAAGGCGACGGCCCCTACCGGGCGTCGAAAGCGAGCATCCGCCGTCTGACCGAGACGATCGCCGCCGAAAACGAGGGCGTCGTGCGGGCGAACGCTGTCATGCCGAGCGTGATCGACACGCCGATGAACCGCGAGATGATGTCGGGATCGGATCAGGACAAATGGGTCGCCCCGGCCGACATCGCGGGCGTCATCGCGTTTCTCTGTAGCGACGCCGCGCGTCCGACGAGCGGCGCGGCGGTGCCGGTCTACGGAGAGGCGTGATTCGGTCCAGATCTGACGATCGTGTTTTCGGATCGATTGGGGACGGGAGATCTGTACATTTGCTGAAACCATTTATAGAGAAGATTAGTTTTATTAAATACCATCGTGGAGGTGGTACGTATGGCAGAGTCATCCGCAAGTCGAGAACAGTGGGCAACCCGTCTGGGGTTCATCCTCGCTGCAGTAGGGAGCGCAGTCGGGCTCGGGAACATCTGGCGGTTCCCGTTCCAGATTGGACAGGAAGGTGGCGGTGCCTTTTTGCTGATCTACCTGCTTTTCGTGGTGCTCATCGGGATTCCCGTGATTCTCGTCGAGTTCGTTATCGGTCGACGATCCAAGCAGAGCCCCGTGAAAGCGTTTTCCGAGCTGGGGTACGGTAACTGGCGGTACATCGGTGGACTGTTCGTCCTCACCGGACTGATGATCATGTCGTTCTATTCCGTCGCAGCTGGCTGGGTGCTGCGATATACGGGGGGCAGCGTCACCGGGGCGTACTTCGAGAACCCGGAAGCGTACTTCGCAACGGTTTCCGAGGGAACGATGACGATCGCGCTACACGGGCTCTTTATCGCCCTGACCGCCGTCATCGTCGCGGCCGGAGTCAAACGCGGCATCGAACTCGCAGTCAAGGCGATGATTCCGGCACTTGCCGTCATCATGGTCGTACTGATCGGCTATGCCGCGACGCTCGATGGTGCAATGGCTGGCTACTCGTGGTTCCTTTCGCCCGATCTTGACGTCCTCGCGGAGAACTGGATGTCGATCCTGCCCGCGGCTGCCGGACAGGCGTTTTTCACTCTGTCGCTCGGGATGGGCGTGATGATCACGTACGCCTCCTATCTGGGCGAGGACCGAAACCTCGCGGAGGACAGCGGCTGGATCGCTGGCCTCGACACGCTGATTGCAGTTATGGCCGGTCTGATCATCTTCCCGGTGCTGTTCGCCATCGGTGCGACGCCGGGAGACGGCGGTCCCGGGGAGCTGTTCATCGGCGTCGGCGGTGCAATCGCCGAAATTCCGGGAAGCCACATTGTCGGCTTCCTCTTTTTCGGCGTGGTTGCCATCGGCGCACTGTCGAGCGCGATCAGCATCCTCGAAGTGCTGGTCTCCTATCTGATCGATTCGTACGGAGTGGACCGGCAGAAAGCGACCTACGGGATGGCGGGACTGATTTTCCTGCTCGGCGTTCCGTCTGCGATGGACCTCGATACGCTCGGGCTCATCGACGGGATCACCGGCGGCTTCATGCTTCCACTTGGCGTCTTCCTGCTTGTGATCTTCGTCGGCTGGGTGTTCCCCCACTCCGACGAGGAGCTATCGAAAGGACTCAAAAGCGGTGCCGAAGGTCGGCTACCGCAGCTCTGGCTGTGGTACGTCCGAACCGTCGTCCTCGTCGTTGTCGCCATCGTGCTGGTCTTCGAGGCGTATAACCAGCTCGTCGCGTTCGGCGTTATCGGCTGAGTCCGACAGTCCCTGGTTGCGGAAATCTTTTCCATTCGGTCACCGATATTCGCGATATGAAGACGATCGAGAGGGAGATGTTATGACGATGGAAGATCGGATCGCGGAACTCCGGGAACTCCGCGAAGAGGCCGAACTCGGCGGCGGCGAGTCCCGGATCGAACGCCAGCACGACAAGGGGAAGATGACCGCCCGAGAGCGGATCGAGTACTTCCTCGACGACGGCACCTTCCACGAGTTCGACAAGCTCCGGACCCACGGCAGCCACAACTTCGGGATGGAAGAAAAGAAGATCCTGACCGATGGCGTCGTGACGGGCTATGGCGAGGTCGATGGGCGGAAAGTGTTCGTCTTCGCCCACGACTTCACCGTCTTCGGCGGCTCGCTCGGTGAAGTGTTCGCCGAGAAGATCTGCAAGGTGATGGATACGGCAATGGAGGTCGGCTGTCCGATCGTCGGCCTGAACGACTCGGCGGGTGCCCGGATTCAGGAGGGCGTCAACAGCCTCGCGGGCTTTACCGAGATTTTTCATCGGAACCAGAAGGCAAGCGGTGTCGTGCCACAGATCTCCGGAATCATGGGCCCCTGTGCGGGTGGTGCGGTCTACTCTCCCTCGATCACCGACTTCATCTTCATGGTCGAGGACACGAGCCACATGTACATCACGGGACCGGGCGTCACCAAAACGGTCACCGGCGAGGAGGTCTCTCACGAGGAACTCGGCGGCGCGTCGACACACAGTTCGACGACCGGCGTCGCACAGTTTTCCGTCCCGGACGACGAGACGGCGCTCGACCGGATCCAGCATCTGCTCTCCTATCTCCCACAGAACAACGTCGAGGACCCCCCACGCGTCGAGCCGTGGGACGACCCGGACCGACAGGACGAGGAGCTGGAACAGATCGTCCCACCGAGCCCGCAGAAACCATACGACATGGTCGACGTGATCGGCTCGGTGATGGACGAGGGCTCCTTTTTCGAGGTCAACGAGAACTTCGCGAAGAACATCGTCGTCGGCTTCTCGCGACTCGACGGACACTCGGTCGGTGTCGTCGCGAACCAGCCCCGGGTCAACGCCGGGACGCTCACCGTCGATTCGAGCATGAAGGCGGCCCGGTTCGTGCGCTTCTGTGATGCCTTCAACATCCCCATCGTCTCCTTTGTCGACGTGCCGGGCTACATGCCGGGCACCGATCAGGAACACCGCGGGATCATCCGCCACGGCGCGAAACTGCTCTACGCGTACTCCGAGGCAACAGTACCACTCCTCACGGTTATCACGCGCAAGGCCTACGGCGGAGCCTACTGCGTCATGGCGTCGAAACACCTCGGCGCGGACGTCAACTACGCCTGGCCGACGGCCGAAATCGCGGTGATGGGTCCACAGGGCGCGGTGAACCTGCTCTACAGCGACGAACTCGAAGCGGCCGAGGACACCGAGGCGCTCCGCCAGGAGCTGATCGACGAGTACCGCGAGGAGTTCGCCAACCCCTACACCGCCGCCGACCGGGGCTATCTCGACGACGTCATCGAGCCGACGGAGACGCGCCCGCGCCTCGTGCAGGATCTGGAGATGCTCCGCTCGAAGCGCGAGGACCAGCCGGACAAAAAACACGGGAACATCCCGCTCTGAACGATGCCAGAGACAGATCCTGAAGACGTCAACCAGCCCCTCGGTGACGTCCTGCCACAGGACGTCTCGCTGTCGCTTCCCGACGACGCGAGCGACGCCGAGGCGGCCGCGATTGCCGCGGCGATCGGCGCACATCTCCGCGACAGGGAACTGGCCGCGGCCCGTGGAGAAAGCGAGGAGGAGACGTGGCAGGGCAAGCAGTGGGCCTTTGCCGGAAAACTCGACGGCTGTGGCGACTCAACACGACGTGTGCCGCTCGACGCGCCGACCGATCCGTGGACCGCTGCCGGGCGGAGCGACCGATTCTAGCGTTTTTGGGTTCTCAAGCGGCTGGAATCGGAGCGGAGCTTATGTCCACCCCCCGTGTTTATCCCATCGATGGCTACGACCGAATCCGAGATGAACGTCAGCGACTCGGTCGCCGATCTGATCGGTGAGACGCCACTGCTTTGCATCGATGAGAACCTCTACGCGAAGATCGAGGCACAGAACCCCTACTCGGTGAAAGATCGGATCGGCCGCGAGATCATCGACGCCGCGGAGCGATCCGGCGCGCTCGAACCGGGCGGAACCGTCGTCGAGGCGACCAGTGGCAACACCGGGATCGGGCTCGCCGCGATTTCGGCTGCCCGTGGGTACGACTGCGTGCTGACGATGCCCGAGTCGATGTCCGAAGAACGCCGTGCCATGCTCGCCGCGCTGGGCGCGGAGCTGGAGTTGACACCGGCCGACGACGGCATGACGGGTGCGAACGAACGGGCTGCGGAAATCGTCGACGAGCACGACAACGCCATCCTCGCCCGACAGTTCGAAAACGAAGCAAATCCGACCGCTCATCGCAAGACGACTGGCCCGGAAATCTGGCGAGATACGGGCGGGCGCGTCGATGCGGTCGTCGCGGGGGTCGGGACGGGAGGCACGATCACTGGGCTTGCCGAGTACTTCAACGAGGAACGCGGCGCGGATGTCACGATCGTCGCCGTTGAACCGGACGAATCGCCAACGCTGACCGAGCAAAGCGACGATAGTCACGGAATACAGGGGATCGGCCCGGGCTTCGTACCGGAGATACTGCGGACGGAACTTGTCGACGAGGTTCGGGCTGTAGACACCGACCGTGCCAAGGAGACAGCGAGATGGCTCGGACGTGAGGAGGGACTCATGATCGGCATTTCCTCGGGTGCAGCGCTGGCCGCGGGACGGGAATACGCGGCGGAGAACCCCGATGATTGCACCGTCGTCATTCTCCCAGACACTGGTGAGCGGTATCTATCCACGGACCTGTTCGCGCCCGAGTGACTCCCCGAACCGGAAAAGTAAGGTACGTGGTCACTGATACTTCGATCAAGAATGTTCAGGAAGGTCCTGGTCGCGAACCGCGGGGAGATCGCGGTTCGGGTGATGCGTGCCTGTGAGGAGTTGAACGTCGGGACCGTCGCTGTCTACAGCGAGGCCGACAAGAACGCGGGCCACGTCCGCTACGCCGACGAGGCGTACAACATCGGCCCCGCGCGGGCGGCCGACTCGTATCTCGATCACGAGGCCGTCATCGAGGCGGCGCGCAAGGCAAACGCCGACGCGATCCATCCCGGCTACGGCTTCCTTGCGGAGAACGCCGAGTTCGCCGGTAAGGTCGAGGAGACCGAGATCACGTGGATCGGCCCCTCCGCCGACGCGATGGAGCAACTGGGTGAGAAGACGAAAGCGCGCAAGGTCATGGATTCGGCCGACGTCCCGATCGTTCCGGGTACGACTGATCCGGTGACCGAACCGGAGGAAGTCGAGGCGTTCGGTGAGGAACACGGCTATCCGATCGCGATCAAGGCCGAGGGCGGAGGGGGCGGTCGCGGGATGAAGATCGTCGAGGGGCCAGACGAAATCGAAGACCAGCTGACGAGCGCGAAACGCGAGGGAGAGGCCTATTTCGACAACGATTCGGTGTATCTCGAACGCTTCCTGGAAAATCCCCGTCACGTCGAGGTCCAGATCATCGCCGACGGCGAGGGTAACGTCAGACACCTCGGGGAGCGGGACTGCTCACTTCAGCGCCGCCACCAGAAGGTGATCGAGGAAGGGCCGAGCCCGGCACTCACGGATGAGCTTCGCGAGCAGATCGGCGAAGCTGCCCGCCGGGGCGTGCAGGCCGCCGATTACACGAACGCCGGGACCGTCGAGTTCCTGGTCGAAGAGGACGTCGACCGGAAGGCTGGCGAACTGCTGGGCGCGGAGACGAACTTCTACTTCCTCGAAGTGAACACGCGCATTCAGGTCGAACACTGCGTCACAGAGGAGATCACGGGCATCGATATCGTCAAGTGGCAGCTCCGCGTCGCCGCGGGCGAGAAACTGGCCTTCGAACAGGACGACGTCGAGATCGACGGTCATGCCATCGAGTTCCGGATTAACGCCGAGAACGCCGCCGAGGAGTTCGCCCCGCAGACGGGGACGCTTCGAACCTACGACCCGCCGGGCGGGATCGGTGTCCGTGTCGACGACGCCCTGCGTCAGGGCGACGAGATCGGCGGCGACTACGACTCGATGGTCGCGAAGCTGATCGTCTACGGCAGCGACCGGGACGAGTGTATCAGCCGGAGCCTGCGTGCGCTCCGGGAGTTCGATATCGACGGGCTGACCACCGTCATTCCGTTCCACCGGCTGATGTTGAGCGACAAGGCGTTCGTCGACGGGCAACATACGACCAAATACATCGACAACGAACTGGATCCGTCCCGAATCGAGGAGGCTCAGGCCCAGTGGGGAACCGACACGACCGACGACGATGGGAACGAAGAATCCGTCGTCGAACGGCAGTTCACCGTCGAAGTCAATGGCAAACGGTTCGACGTCGATCTCGAAGAGCGCGGGGCGACCCCGATCGCGTCACAGCCGTCCTCGGGCGGCGACGACCGGCCGGACACGGTCGGCCCCGGCGGAACCGACGACACGGAGATCACGGGTGACGGTGAGACCGTCACTGCGGAGATGCAGGGGACGATTCTGGAGATCAACGTCGAGGTCGGCGACGAGGTCGCCGCAGGCGACGTGATCTGCGTCCTCGAAGCGATGAAGATGGAAAACGATGTGGTCGCGGAACGTGGCGGCGAGGTCACACAGATCGCCGTCGACGAAGAGGACAGCGTCGATATGGGCGACGTGCTGGTCGTGCTGGACTAGCCGTTCGACGATTGCACCAACGAGGCTTTACTCGGTCCGTAACTACACCCAGCAAATGCACCGTCGTACCTATCTTCGTGCGGCTGCCGGTCTCGGCATCGTCGCGGCCGCGGGCTGTCTCGGTGAGGACGGACCAACAGCGCTCGATGCACCCGACGACCAGCAGGCTGATCCGGCAGATCTCGCCTATCCGGCGTACGGGCAGGAGCTGCCCGACGCTACGCTCCCCTCACCGATTCACGACCGGGACGTGAACACCCGCGAGTTCGTCGGCGAGCGTCACACGCTGCTGACGTTTCTATTCACGCGCTGTCACGAGGTCTGTCCGGCGCTGACGGCGAACCTGGCACAGGTCCAGACCCACGCTGCCGAGGACGACTACAGCGATGATGTCGCACTCGTGCCGGTCACGTTCGATCCAGTCTACGACACCGAGGACGTGCTCCGTGAGTTCACCGAGGCGAGGGGAGCCGACCCGACCGCAGAGAACTGGCAATTTCTGCGCCCCGAGAGCGACGAGCGCGCCGAGGAAGTCATCGGCGAGACCTTTGGCGTCCCGTTCCAGCAGACTGACGCGTACACACCCGACGAGGGGGACACCCACGAGATGGAGTTCAACCACCAGTCCCTGACGCTGCTGGTCAACGTCGACGGCTACGTCGAGCGCGCCTACGCTGGCGGTGCGCCCCAGCCTGATGTCGTGCTCGACGACCTGACAGCAGTTCGGAATCACTTCGAATGAACCGGAGGGAGTTCGTCGCCGCGGCGGCGAGCGTGGGGGTGCTCGGAACGGGTGCGGCCGTCGCGACCGACCGGATCGATCTGAGAGAACCGTCCGATACGGCGACGGTCGAGCCGATCGAAATAGAGACGCTCGACGGGCCGGGGAGCACGGCCGGGTCGATGGCCGTTCCCGAACATGGGCGCGTCACGCTCGTGTCCGTCTTTGCAACGTGGTGTCGCATCTGTGAAGATTCGATGCCCGCATTGGGGCAGGTTTACGACGGGTACGGCGACGATGTCCGGTTTCTCTCGGTCTCGAACGAGGCTATCGGTGGAACGGTAACCAGGGACGATATCGTCGACTGGTGGGAACGTCACGACGGTCGCTGGCCGGTCGGCGTCGATACCGATCTGGCACTGACTGCCGAGTTCGACGTCGGAACCGTTCCGACGACGCTCGTGCTGGGCGCAGACAACGAGGTTGCGTGGCGCTCGACCGGCGAGAAGACGGTCGAGGAACTACACTCCGGCATCCACGGAGCGCTGGGTAACCCATGAGTTCGCTCGGCTTTCTCGCCGCGGCAGGGCTGGCCGCGGGTGCTGGCGTCGCGACGTTTTTCTCGCCGTGTGCGTACGCCCTGCTCCCCGGCTACGTGGGCTACTACGTCGCCGCGACGGGCGACGAGGAACCGCCGCTATCGGGGGCGTTGCTCCGGGGCGGCGCGGCGACCGGCGGCGTCGTGCTCGTGTTCGCCGTGCTGGCCCTGATCGCGGTGGCAGTTCAGCAGTCGATCGAGGCGTATCTTCCAACGGTGGAGCTACTCGTCGGCGTCGCGCTGGTGGCCCTTGGCGTCGCGCTGGCTGCCGACCTCGGCCCGCGTCCCCACGTCTCGCTTCCGGAGCGACGGACGACCGTCCTCGGCTTCGGGGGCTTCGGGGCGCTGTACGCGCTCGCGGCTGCGGGCTGTGTCGCACCCCTGTTCCTCTCGATCGTCTTCCAGTCGGTCGCGCTGCCGACTGCCCAGACGGTCGGCGTCCTTGCGGTCTATGCAGGAACGTTCGGCGCGCTGATGCTGGCGACGACCGTCCTGACCGCGGTAGGCCACGGGATCGGTGTCGGTCGAGTGGCGCTGCCGACCCACCGTCTCGTCCGGATCGGTGGGGGCGTTCTCGTCGTTGCAGGACTGGTCCAGATCTGGCTGGCGCTCTAATCCGCCTCCGGGGCTTTCTTTTATCCCCTCGTCGTTCGTGCGTGTATGCTGACGCTACTGTGGCTTCTCGGCCTCTCTGCGATCGCTACGGCACTCGTCTGGAAGGGCAGCCTCTATCTCGAAGGCGCGGCGGACCGGCTGGCGCTGTACTACGGCCTGCCGGCAATCGTTCAGGGCTCGATCATCGCCGCGGTAGGTTCCAGTTTTCCGGAACTGGCGAGCGTCGTGATCGCAACCGTACTCTACGAGGAGTTCGTCCTCGGCGTCGGTGCGATCGTCGGCTCGGCGGTATTCAACATCCTCGTGATCCCCGCACTCTCGGTGCTGGCCCGCCGGGGGACTCTGGAGTCCAGTCGCGCGCTGGTCTACCGCGAGGCGCAGTTCTACATCATCTCCGTCGCCGCGCTCTTGCTGGTCTTTTCATTTGCCGTGATCTACTATCCGGTCAACGGGGACGGTGGACTGGTTGGTGAGATCACGCGTCCGCTCGCACTCGCCGCGATCGCACTGTACGGCCTCTATCTATTCATTCAGCAACAGGAGACGAGCGACTTCGACGCGCCAGTCCCACCGTCGTCGCTCTCGGTCGGCAAGCAGTGGGGACTGCTTGCACTGGGTTTGCTGGTGATTCTGGTCGGCGTCGAGTTGCTCGTCCGCGCCGCGGTGGGCCTGGGGGAGTTCTTCGGCACGCCATCGTTCCTCTGGGGGCTGACGATCATCGCCGCCGGAACGAGCTTGCCGGATGCGATCATCAGCGTTCGCGCTGCACAGCACGGCGACTCGACGATCAGCCTCGCGAACGTCTTCGGGAGCAACATCTTCGATCTGCTGGTCGCGATCCCGGTCGGTGTGTTGATAATCGGTGCTGCGGAGATCGACTTCGCGGTCGCCGCGCCGATGATGGGCTTTCTGATCGTCGCCACGATCGCCCTCTTCGGGGCCGCGCGGACCGACTTCGAGATTACCGATCCCGAAGCGTGGCTGTTGCTCTGTCTGTACGGACTCTTCGTCTGCTGGATGGTCCTGGAAAGCGTCGGCGTGACGAGTTTCGTCCTATAACAGGCGCTCAAGCAACTCGATGGGATGTGGTGGCTTCTCGGTCGTCCGATCCCACTCTCCCAGCTGGCTCCGACAGGACGTCCCCGGCGTGGTGATGAGCTCGCCGTCGCTGCGCTCGACCTGATCGAAGAGGATCGAGCCGATCGCCCGGCTCATCGAGAAGTGTTCGGCCTCGTAGCCGAAGCTTCCGGCCATCCCACAGCAGCCGCTGTCGAGTTCGTCCACGTCGTAGCCCGCCCGTTCGAGGACAGTCGCGACGTGGTGGTCACGTTTCGTCGCTTTCTGGTGGCAGTGGCCGTGGTAGGTCACTGCGGCGTCACCGCCGGTCGGGACATCGAGCGCGAAACCATTCAGGTACTCCATGATCCCGTAGCTGTTCCCGGCTACTCGCTCGACGTCCTCACCGTCCAGCAAGTCGAGATAGTCCGACTGGACCATTACGGCGTCGGAGGGCTCGATGAAGACGACGTCCCAGCCGTCCTCGACGTCGGGCGCGAGTTCGGCGACGTTCTTCTCGGCGCGCTGGCGCGCCAGTCCGAGAAAGCCCTTCGAGAACGGCGGGCGACCGCTTCCGGTTACGTCCTCGGGGACCCTGACGTGGGCCCCGGCAGCTTCGAGGACGCGGATCGCCGCCAGCCCGATCTCGGGATCGCTATAGTTGGTGTACGTATCGGGGAACAACAGGACCTTCCGATCGGCTTCTTCCTCGCCCACTTCGACATCCCTGTCGGCCGCCTGGTCGACGAGCGAGCGGCGCTCGAAGGTCGGCAGGTTGCGCTCGCGAGCGATGCCGACGAGCTTCTCGGTCAGGATGCCCGAACCGGGGAGCTTTCCGAACCAGTTCGGCAGTGGGGCGATTGCGCTCCCGACCGTGGCGACGAGTTCGACGTTGGCGAACAGGCGATCGCGCAGGCTTGCCCCCTCGCGCTGGTGGTACTCGTGGGTCATCTCGGCTTTGAGCTTCGCCATGTCGACCTCGCTGGGACAGTCCCGTGCACAGCCCTTGCAGCCGATACACAGGTCGAGAACCTCGGTCACGAACTCGTCGGAGAACGCTTCGTCCTCGGGCAGTTCGCCGCTCATTGCGCGTCGGAGCGCGTTCGCCCGGCCGCGTGTGCTCGTGATCTCCTCGTCTGCGGCGCGGTAGGTCGGACACATCACGCCGCCGGTCGTCTCCTGACTCCCACGACAGTCCCCACAACCGTGACAGAGCTCTGCCATCCCCTGAAAGCCGTTCTCGTTCTCCCAGGACAGGACGGGATCGAATCCGGCCTCGAAGCTGTAGTCGGAGTCGAATCGGAGGTTCTCGGTCATGTCGGGTGCGGTCCGGTCGTGTCCCGGGCGGGAGCCACAGACCTGCCCCGGATTGAGCAGCCAGTCCGGGTCGAACGCCGCCTTCAGCTCCCGGAAGATGTCCCATACCTCGTCGCCGTAGAGCTTGCGGTTCCATCCCGTTCGGGCCCTGCCGTCGCCGTGTTCTCCCGAAATCGAGCCGTCGTGCTCGACGACGAGGTCGGTGACGGCGTCGGCGACTGCCTCCATTTGCTCGATTCCCCCTGCCGTCTTCGTATCGATCAGCGGGCGGATATGTAGACAGCCCGGCCCCGCGTGGCCGTAGAAACTGGCGAACGTGTCGTGCTCGGCCAGCACCTCCTGTACGTCTGCCACGTACTCTGGGAGGTTCTCCGGGGGGACGGCCGTATCCTCGATAAAGGAGATGTGTTTCGCGTCCGACGTCCGGGAGAGCAGGATCGGCAGGCCGGACTTGCGGAGTTGCCAGAAGGTCGCGCGGCGCTCGGGCTCGTGGGCCTCCAGGGCGTCGAAGGCCGTGGTCGGCGCGTCGGTGCGGGCCGCCGCAGTCGGGGCTGGATTGCCCTCGGGCGTCACGCCGGGAACCCGGTCGGCGGACAGATCCGCGACGCGCTGGACTCCCTCGGCCTCGCTGTCGGCGTAGAACTCCACGAGCAGGGCCGTGTCGGTTCCAGCAGGGAGCATCCCGACGAGGTCGGCGAACTCCGCGGTCTCCCGCGCCAGATCGAGCAAGACGTCGTCGAGCACCTCCACGGCAGCGGGATCGTGGTCGAGGATCGGCGCGACGTCCTCCATGGCGTGGCGTAACTCCTCGTAACACAGCAGCGCGACCGCCTTCGTTTCGGGAACCGGTTCCAGCGAGACCGTCGCCTCGGTGATGATCGCGAGGGTCCCCTCGCTTCCGGCGAGCAATCGCGCGAGGTTGACCGACCCATCCTCGGCCTCATCGAGGAGTCGGTCGAGGTTGTAGCCCGAGACGTTCCGCTTCAGCTGTGGGTACACCTCCCGGATCGATCCGCTGTGGGTATCGATGATCTCGACGACGCCCGCGTAGATCCGAGCTTTCGGGTCCCCGTCCGGATCCGCGCGCTCGCGGAGCGTCGACAGCGACACCTCGCCGAAGGTGGTGACGGTACCGTCTGCGAGGACGGCCTCGACCTCCTCGACGTAGGCGTCGGTCAGTCCGTATTTCAGCGAATGTGCACCGGTCGAGTTGTTACCGATCGCGCCGCCGATCGTGCTCCGGTTTCCCGCAGCCGGATCGGGCGCGAACTTCAGGTCGTGCGGTTCGAGCGAGCGATTGAGTTCGTCGACGATCGCCCCGGACTGAACGCGGGCGGTCTCCGTTTCGGCATCGATCGTCAGCAGGCCGTCCATGTGGCGTGTGAAGTCCAGCACGACCGCCTCGTTGACGGCCTGCCCGGCGAGGCTCGTCCCGCCGCCGCGAGGCAGAACCGGGATCTCCCGTCGCGCGCAGTAGGCCATTACCGTGGAGACATCGTCGGTTGAGTCCGGGTAGACGACGCCGATCGGCGTCACCTCGTAGGCGCTCGCGTCGGTAGCGTACAGCGACTTCGAGTACTCGTCGAACCGGACGTCGCCGTCGATACGCCGTTCGAGGTCGTCGACCAGTCCGCTCCGGCGAACCTCGTCGCTCCGGTAGTCGTACGATGCTCGCCGGTCGGCCGCGGGTGGGTGGAAGGAATCGCTCATGGATGGTAGATCGAGTGAGAGAGCGCCAGTAGTAGGTGTATATACAAACCTCTCGGTAATGAATGGTTCGGGACCTGCCCGTGGATGACCAATTCACTCGTCGATAGATCTCCAGTTTTATCTGAAAGCAAGTTACAAACCGATAGCTGAGTGAGGTACTGTGTAACATGCTACCACGATATTGGCGGAGATACTGGCAAACAAATTATTACCCAGGGGGCCGTTACTCTTCGTATGGACACACGGATCCGAAAGCCACGGTCCCGCACATGTGAGCTCTGCGGTCGCCAGGAAGTCTGGAGCGACGAGAAAGGGACATGGAAGATCGTCACCGAGGACGGCGAGCGGCAGGTTGGGGATCCACACTGCCTCCACGAGTGGGACATCACGGGTGCGTTCACGCCCATCGAGACGACCGACGCGTAGGGCCAGCAGTCTTTTTGTGCGATCGCAAACACCGTCCAGCCATGCCGACAGTCTACATCACCGCCCCGCCCGACGCGGCCGACGAGATCGCCCGAACACTGGTCGAGGAGCGACTGGCCGCCTGCGTGAACCGGATCGACTGCGAATCGACGTATCGCTGGGACGGTGCGATCCACGAGGACGAAGAGGAGATACTGCTGGCGAAGACAACCGAGGCTGCGTATCCCAACCTTGTCGACCGCGTCGAGGCCATCCACCCCTACGATGTCCCGTGTATCGAACGCTTCGACGAAACTGGAATACTCGACGCATTTGCGAGCTGGCGCAACGCGTCGGTCGGGCCGTCGGACGCCTGAAAGGGACTTGCCCCCTCGTCCAACCCACCAATCGTGTGTGCATGTCACACAGTGTCTCTCCCGCGGCAGAAAGATAATCCTTAAAAATCACGCGGCGGTTCTACCCTATATGGCTGGAACTATCGAAGTACTCGTCCCCGGTGGCCAGGCCAACCCCGGCCCGCCGCTCGGCCCGGAGCTTGGCCCGACACCCGTGGACGTGCAGGCTGTCGTACAGCAGATCAACGACGAGACCGAAGCGTTCGACGGCACCGAGGTCCCCGTCACCGTCGAGTACGAGGAGGACGGCTCCTTTACGATCGAGGTGGGTGTCCCGCCGACCGCCGAACTGATCAAGGACGAAGCCGGCTTCGACACCGGCAGCGGTGAGCCCCAGGAGACCTTCGTCGCGGATCTCTCGGTCGATCAGGTCAAACAGATCGCCGATCAGAAACATTCCGACCTGCTCTCGTACGATCTGAAAAACGCCGCCAAGGAAGTTGTCGGCACCTGCACCTCGCTGGGCGTCACCATCGAGGGCGAGAACCCGCGAGAGTTCAAAGAGCGCATCGACGCCGGCGAGTACGACGATCAGTTCACAGCGTAATCGTCACCCGTTCTCATCGACCGCTTTTAGGTTCCCCGCCCGATAGGTACGGGTATGGCAGAACCAGCAGCGCGCGACGATTCCGACCGCGCGGTCGACCCCGAGCATCTGGCGGGACCGACGCTTCTGTTCGACGGCGTCTGTAACCTCTGTAATGCGTCGGTCCAGTTTGTCATCGAGCGCGACGATGAGGGGGTCTTTTCGTTTGCCTCCCTGCAGTGGGAGAGCGCCGATGCCCTGCTGGATGCCGTCGGCGCACCACACGGCGACCTCGACTCGGTCGTCCTGATCGAGAACGGCGAGTACTACCGCAAGTCCTCGGCGGCGATCCGGGTGGGCCGTCACCTCGGACTACCGTGGTCGCTGCTCTCCGTCGGGCGGATCCTGCCGAAACGGGTCAGGGATCGTATCTACGATTTCGTCGCCGACAACCGGTATCGCTGGTTCGGCAAAAAAGAGCAGTGCATGATCCCCGACGAGGACGTTTCCGGTCGGTTTCTGGACGACTGAAAGCTACAATTTCCGGTAGACCAATCAGATGACAGTCGCCGTTATCGATACGGCACGGTTACAATTTTTAGAATGTGTACACATTGTAGAAAGATATTGACACAGCAACTAGTTCCCAACGACCGAAGCACATCGCCTGATCCGGCACTCCCGAGACTCAGTGACGCTCGTCGGGACCGATCGCGAACACAGTAGACGGGTCGTCAGAACTGTCCGGTCGGGAGACAAAGAGCATATCGTCGACGACTGCGATCTCACTCAGTTGCGCGGTTTCGAACGGAGTCCCCTGATCGCTTTCCACAGTTGTGGTCTCCACGGACAGTGTCGCTCGTTCTTCACCCGTCCCGGTGTCGATCGCGCTCAGTTCGCCATCTGCCGTCGCATAGAGGGTCCCGTCGCCGAGCGCGATCTGGTCATTCGGGACATTGTGAACGGAATCGATACGTTCCCCGGAACTGCTGTCGATCAGCTCGATGCGGCTCGTCCCAGCGTACACGACATCCTCACCGACTGCGAGATCCGAGGCCACGCTCGGGGACTCGAACTGCCAGTCGAGTACTCCATCGCTGTCGAACGCTGTCAGGACGCCGTCGTCCGTACCGACGATGATTCGATCGTCGCCCACGACCGGGCCACACGCGAGTGGTGCCTCCAGGGCGTCGAAGGGGTCCGTCCACAGCCGTTCGCCCTCCGTGATCGAATCGGCTACCAGACGGTCACCGATCGAGACAAAGGCGGCGTCGTCATCACAGGCGAGCTGGAAGTGTGGAATGAGCCGCTCGCCGTCGCCGTCCCGAACCCGTTTGGACCAGTGCATCGTCCCGTCGTCGATATCGTAACTGGAGAGCACTAGCCCGTAGCCCCCGCCCGATATATCGACGTCGAGGACACACACGCGGGAACCGACGACTGCGATGCGCTCCGGCCTGTCGCCCTCGACAGCTGTTCGCCAGCGCTCCGTGCCGTCATCAAGCCCGACACAGCGAAGAATGGGTTCGCGGGCCGCATCGTCGACGTCGAGGAGCACCGCGACGTCTTTTGCGATCGCCTCGACGCTCCCACTCGCTCCGTCGAGCGGTGTATCGACCCACTCACCGGTGGCTGCTTCCCGTGTCCGTACATGCATATCCTGACCCTGGGTCGTGTAAACGATACTGTTCCCGATGATCGGATCACCGAAGATCTGATTCTCCGCTTCCCAGAGGCCCGTCAGTTCGTCGACCGGACCCGGTGCGTCCGCCCGTCGCGTGTTTTCGGCATCGAACCCGTGGGTTGGCCATGCTCCCTCGATCCGTGCATCGGCTCGTTCGGCAGCCGGTTCCGGCGCATCTTCCCATACCCCAAAGGCGTCTGTACAGCCTGCGGTAGGGACTGTGGCAGCTGTGCCGAGACCCATCAGATATTCACGACGGCGCATCTGTAGTTAATCTTATACCAAATCATTTGAATCTGCTGTCTGACTCGTACAATGCGCCAAGCCGTGAGACTGGCCGCCATCGAGGAAGTCGACGTGATCGCTGAACTGGACGAACTCGGCGTGAGCAGTGCTGTCCGGGGGAGTCTCGTAGTACCGGTCGGAACACGCCGGGCTACAGGCCCCCGTGCATATGCTTCTGGTCGTTGCAGCGTAGCCCACGATGTCCAGAGAAATCGAGTTCGAGCGGGACACGAGCCGGGACGAGGTCGCCAATCAGCTGGAAGCGTTCGCCGAACGTCTGCGCGGGGACGAGCCGATTCGGATCACCATCGAGGAGCGATCGTTCACCGTCGATCCGCCCGAAACCGTCGAGTTCGAGATCGAAGTCGATGACGAGGGAGAGACGATCGGCGAGGACGTCGAACGAAGTATCGAACTGGAAATCGAGTGGGAGACAAGAGAAGGTGAAGAAGAGTTACCGGAGTAGTCCGTATAGAGACGTCCTGTCCCGTCTCAGTCGCTTCCGTAACGACGAGTTTAAGTGTCGCATGGGACTCGGTACGAGTGAGACAGGCTATGCCTGTTTCACTGACCCGTAGGAGCATACCCTGCGTACTACGGAGGTGAACGATGGCAGATCAGGAACTAGAGCAAGCAGTGTCGCGCGCACTCGAGGACGCCCCGGAGCGGAATTTCCGTGAAACGGTCGACCTCGCAGTCAATCTGCGCGATCTTGACCTTAACGAACCGTCGAATCGTGTCGACGAGTCCGTGGTCCTGCCCAGCGGAACTGGCCAGGAGACGCGGATCGTTGTAATCGCCGAGGGCGAAACGGGCCTTCGAGCAGAGGACGTCGCCGACGACGTACTGGATGGTGACGACCTCGCCGATCTGGGAGACGACGACGACGCGGCGAAGGATCTCGCCGAGGAGACCGACTTCTTCATCGCGGAGGAATCCAGGATGCAGGACGTCGGTCGCTATCTCGGTACGATTCTCGGGCCTCGCGGTAAGATGCCCGAGCCGCTGTCGCCAGACGACGACGTCGTCGAAGTCGTCAACCGGATGAAAAACACGGTGCAGATCCGTAGCGGTGACCGACGCACGTTCCACACGCGCGTCGGTGCCGAGGACATGGGCGCAGAGGAGATCGCCGACAACATCGACGTGATCCTCCGCCGTCTCCACGCGGATCTCGAGAAAGGCCCGCTCAACCTGGACTCCGTCTACGTGAAGACGACGATGGGTCCGTCCGTCGAGGTGGCCTGATATGAGCGCCGAAGCAGAACGAAAAACCGAGAACCTACCCGAGTGGAAACAGGTAGAAGTCGACGCGCTCGTCGAGGTCATCGAGAGCTACGACAGCGTCGGCGTCGTCAACATCGCGGGGATCCCCTCGCGACAGCTTCAGGACATGCGTCGTGACCTGCACGGGAGCGCCGAACTGCGCGTCAGCCGGAACACGCTGCTCGCGCGAGCGCTCGACGAGGTCGGCGACGGCATCGAGGAGCTGACCGACCACATCGAGGGGCAGGTCGGCCTGATCGGGACCAACGACAACCCGTTCGGGCTGTACCAGCAACTCGAAGAGTCGAAGACGCCCGCACCGATCGGTGCTGGCGAGATCGCGCCGAACGATATCGTCATCCCCGAGGGTGACACCGGTGTCGATCCGGGGCCGTTCGTCGGCGACCTGCAGACGGTCGGCGCGTCGGCACGAATCCAGGACGGTTCGATCAAGGTCACCGAGGACTCCACAGTGCTCGAAGCCGGAGAGGAAGTCTCCGCGGACCTTTCGAACGTCCTCAACGAGCTGGGTATCGAACCCAAGGAAGTCGGACTCGACCTGCGCTCGGTGTTCTCCGAGGGCGTCATGTTCGCGCCGGAAGACCTCGACATCGACGTCGAGCAGTACCGCGCGGACGTCGAGACGGCTGCCGCTCGTGCACGGAACCTCGCACTCAACGCCGAGTACCCCACCTCGACCACTGCGCCGACGCTCATCGCGAAGGCGACTGGCGAGGCAAAGAGTCTGGGTATTCAGGCGTCGATCGAGAGCCCCGACCTCGCTGGCGATCTCGTGAGCAAGGCCGACGGGCAGGTCCGTGCGCTCGCCGCGCAGATCGACGACACGGAAGCGCTCCCCGAGGAACTGCAGGACGTCGAAGCGCCTGCCCCAGCCGAGGAGGAGACTGAGGAATCGGACGACGAAGAAACCGCGGACGAGACCGAGGACGCAGACGAAGATGCCGCCGACGACGATGACGACGACGGCGACGACGATGCTGCGGCCGGTCTCGGCGATATGTTTGGGTAACCAACAATGGAATACGTTTACGCAGCACTCATCCTGAACGAGACGGGCGAAGAGATCAACGAAGACAACCTTACCGGCGTCCTCGAGGCCGCTGGCGTCGATGTGGAGGAATCCCGAGTCAAGGCGCTTGTCGCCGCGCTCGAAGACGTCGACATCGACGAGGCAGTCGCCGATGCCGCAGCCGTCCCCGCCGGGGGCGCAGCGGCAGGCGGTGCCGCGGCGGGAGCCGCCGACGAGGCAGCCGACGATGAGGCCGACGAGGCCGAGGAAGGCGAAGAAGACCTTCCGGACACGACCGACGATGACGACGACGAGGACGACGACGCCGACGGCGAGGGCCTCGGCGAGCTGTTCGGTTAAATCCGTCGCCAAACCGACTCCATTTTTTGACGTCACGGTTCGTAGCCCCGGCTCTATCGGGCTATACCCGGATCACTCGCGCCGCCGATACACTCTGACATCTGACACCCATAGATTCAGTTTTCTGTACGGGAACTGACTAGTCGAACGATGACCGACCCCGAGCCGGAGCAGGAGGGCGAAGAGCGAGACTCACAGGAACAGCGGGATAGCCGACTCGGCTGGGCCCTAGACAAGTTGCTCGATCTCCTGGGACTGATCTGACCGCCCTTCGAATATGCTCACAATCTTGTATATAGTTGGTTCGGACAGCCACGAGATACGCACGAATCCGGGGGATTGAAGGCCGCCGCGGGCGGTCGTACAGATAATGACGGAGATCATCGACGGAAACGCGGTGGCCGACGAGATACGGGCCGAGCTATCCGAGAGCATCGACGCGCTCGCCGACGCGGACGTCACGCCGGGGCTGGCGACCGTGCTCATGAGCGACGACGGCGCGAGCGACACCTACGTCTCGATGAAACAGCGCGCCTGTGAGGAGGTCGGCATCAACGGCATCCACGTCGAAATCGAGGCCGACGCGCCGGCCCAGGAGCTGTACGACACTATTGACGAACTGAACGACGATCCCGAGGTCCACGGCATCCTCGTCCAGATGCCGGTGGCCGACCACGTCGACGAGCGCGAAGTGATCAACCGGATCGACCCCGCCAAGGACGTCGACGGCTTCCATCCCGAGAACGTCGGCAAACTCGTCGCTGGCTACCCGCGATTCAAGCCCTGCACGCCCCACGGCGTCCAGAAGCTGCTCGAATCCGCGGACGTCGATCCGGAAGGGAAAGACGTCGTGATCGTCGGGCGCTCGAACATCGTCGGAAAGCCACTCGCCAACCTGCTGATCCAGAAGACCGATGGCGGCAACGCCACGGTGACGGTCTGTCACTCCCGGACCGACGATCTGGCGGCGAAGACCCGCGAGGCCGACATCGTCGTCGCCGCCTGTGGCGTCCCCGAACTCGTCGACGGCGAGATGCTTTCGGAGGGAACGGTCGTCATCGACGTTGGTGTCAACCGCGTGGATGCGGATACCGAGAAAGGCTACGAGCTCGTCGGCGACGTCGAGTTCGAGAGCGCGAAGGGGAAAGCGAGCGCGATTACTCCGGTTCCGGGCGGCGTCGGCCCGATGACGATCGCGATGTTGCTGTACAACACGACCAAGGCGGCAGGTCTCTCGGAGGGCGTCGACGTCGAGTTACCCTAATACTCCGCTACTGCTGACTTACGCCGTTCTCGTCGACCATCTGTCCGCGATGACGAGTATTAGGAGTACCACGGCGACAATCATTGCACTCGAAACGACTGCTGCAATCCCGATTCCGAGACCAGTAACTGCGGCGTCGACGGTTAGCCCCTCTCGGAACAGGTTTGCCACGACGCCACCGCCGAGGAGGGCGACGAACCCGATCCGGAAGACTCGGAGTAGACGCTGTCTTTCATTATCGAGCATATTCGTCATTCAGCATCGACTGGTATAGGTGTTATCGGAGGCTTCGCACCACTGCTGTCGTGAACCAGAGGATAACGAACCACCAGCCGACGAGGACTGTCCACACCACTCGGACCAGGATGTCCACCACTGTGGCGTGTTCGTCCGCACCAATGGCTCTTGCCCTCGATGGCTCGGATCAGCCCGAGAGCCCGTCTAGTCGCTCCTGACACCGAACCAGCGCGTCCTCGTCGTCCCACCGCAGATATTCACAGAGTGCGCGGGCCGCTTTTACAAGCCGTTCTGCCGTCTCCGGATCGACGTCTCCCTGCAGCGCGCGAATTCGCTTTACGTGCTCCGTGAGCGACTGGAGCGTGGCGAGGGCCTCGTGGTCCGTTCGAGTTTGGTCGTCGAGATAGGTCTTCAGATCCGCCCGATACTCGTCGACGGCGTCGGCGTAGGCCAGCCCGCGCGCCTCGCGGATCGACGCCGGGACGCTCTCGGGGTCGGGGCGTTCGCCGTGGTCGGCCCCCCGGAGGAGAGAGAGGTAGTAGAGTTCTTCGTCCTCTGTGGGATCGAGCGACCGCCCGAAGACGTCACCGACCCCGCGGAGTTCGTGGGCGGCGAGGTAGACGTCGCCGAGGGGCTGGAGCTCTCCCGCATCGATAAAGCCGTGGCTGCGGATGTAGTCTCGACACTCCTCGACCGCTGCCGTGGCGATGTCCTCGCGGGACTCGTCGTCGATCATGTTTCGAACGCTGGTGAGAGAAAGCGTCGCGGGCGAGGCCGTGTGTCGTTTCCGTTCCTCGTCGATACCGACGCTCTTGACGCTCCCACACTCCGGACACGAGACGGTCCCGGTCTCGTAGTAGGACCAGCCCGTCCCACACTCTTTGCATTCTCGCTGGCCGCGAATCTCCATAGTCGGGTGTAACGCGGCGCGAGTGAAATACCCACTCCCTCGGGGGCTGCTTCGGTGGCTGCTCGCGAACCAGCGGTTCAGCAGGGCTCGGTATGCGGTGTAACATTGTAACATTATTTACAATATTACAAAGAGGTCGAGCAGAAGGCTACGCCCTGGATCCGGTCGACCGACTCAGGCAACAGTGACTTCCACGAAAGCCCCCGCCCGCTCGACGGCGCTGCGCCCGTGCGCGCTTCGGCTCGCTTCGCTCGCCTCCAGTGCTACCAGCCCGCAGCGCCGCCGACCGTGACGGCCCCTTTCAGTCCACCCACACCACCTCGTCCTCCCCAACCGGGCGTCTCCCGCCGGTCGACGCCCCCTCGCGCGGTGCCGGCACGGCCAGGCGCCGTGCCAGCACACGCCGGCAGCACCGCACCAGCACACGCCTTCAGCACCGTACCAGCCACGCCTTCAGCACCGTACCAGCCACGCCTTCAGCACCGGGACAGCACACAGCACCGCAACTATCGGGTGGCCTGGCGCGTCCCCTGTGACGCGCCAACGGGGAAGGGCAGGTCTGGTGCTGTGCGGGGCTGTTCCCGGTGGTCCGGTGGGCGAGGAGACGGGGCGCTGCCGGACTGACGGGCGCTGTCGTCACTCCCGTCGTGCGAGCAGCTCCTCGACGAGCGCGTCGATCTCGGCCCGGATCGGCTCCAGTGACTCGATCGTCGTCCGGTTGTACGCCCGCTTGCTCACGTCGGTATGTTCGGGGACGATCCCGTGGGCGGCCCGCGAGAGGTCGGCCAGCCGCTCTGCTGTCTCGGCATCGACGTCCTCGATCGCGGGCAGTTCGAGCCGCGAAACAACTGATTTCGAGAGGCTGGACTTGCCGCCCGAGGAGACGTCATCGAGCGTCCGCTGATAGGGTGAGGAGTTCAGCAGGGCACAGAGAACGTGAGCCTCGCGTTCGTCGTCGGTGCCGATGAACATGCAGTGATCGCCGGGAACGACCGGCTGCTCGCCAAGCCGCTCATCCTCGACCGACGAGACGACGACGAAATGGGGCTTGTAGCCGAGCCGACACCAGACCACTTTGTGCTCGGCCCAGGTGTACTCGCCGAGCCCGAAGACGTTGTAGAAGGTGCCGTTGTCGAGCCACGACGACGAGCGGGCGTCGAGTGCCGCACGGTTGTCGTCGAGATACGCGTAGGTCCGCGGACATTCCTCGCGAAGCCACGCCTTGTTGTCCTCGTTTGCAGCGTCGACCGGGACGAGCCGATAGTCGTGACCGAACAGCCCGAACTTGACGACGTGGCGCGATTTGAGATACGGAAAGACCCTGTCGGGTTCGAGATAGGCAATGCGGTCCGGATCGATCTCGAAGACGTCCCGGGCGTCGTCCTTGACGCCATGGCGGATCTCGTGGGCACACTCGCCGAGCGCGCGCCGTTCGGCGTCCTGCCGGATCCACGAGGAGGCAGAGTCGTCCTCGTCAACCGGGACGAAGCCTGTCTCCTCACGCGCGAGCGTCTGGCGCAGTCGATCGGTGGTCGTGAACTCCGGCGACGCCGCCCCGCGTGACCATGCAGTAACCGGAACTGGCCTGTGTGGCTCCGCATCGGCCGAAACCGAGTAGATCGCCGCACCGGCGCGCGCGTCCCCGAACGGACGCAGGCCGGTGAAATCGTGGACGTGTTCGACGGCAAGCGGAGCGTCGTTCAGGCGCTGTTCGCGCAGTCTGCGACCGGCTGGCCCCTTCGTGATTCCGCGTTTGAGTACGAACGCAGCGTCGGTGGGAGAGTACCGGTCAATACAGGCGAGCACGAACGGGACCGAGATGTCGTCGTTCGCGTGGCCGAGTTTCGCGTCTGCACCGGAGTGGGAGACGAGAGCGAGCCGCTCGGCGGGGCCGTCACGCCACGCCGCTCTCACTCGGTCGGGGAGCGCCGTCCAGGTGAGCCACGGCGGGTTGCCGACGAGGTGGTCGACGGTTGCTGCCACCGTGGTACCGCGGTACTGGAGATCATCCGAGCGCGTGAGTCCGAGTGCGTCGGTCAGGAAAACCGGAATCTCGACGGTATCGATCGCCGCATCGTCGAGTAGAGGGGAAAGCGCGAGCAGATAGGCAAGCCGCGCGCTCCGGACCGCGATCGGGTTGAGGTCGATACCGAACACGGTGTCGGTAATCGCCTTGACCTGCTCTGCGGGCGTCGGGGCGTCCTCGGCCGCCGCGTAGCTCGTCCGCTTGCGTTCGATCACTGCCGCACAAAAGACGCCGGAGCCACAGCCCGGATCCAGAACCGTCTCCGCCGCGAGGTCGTCGACAGACAGGGTTTCGACCGCCAGATCGGCGATCCCTCGCGGCGTATAGTACTCGCCAAGCGCCAGCCTGACCTGCTGGCTGACGACAGACTCGAACAGGTCGTGAAGGGTGCTCCCCGCGAGCGCCGTTACGTCGATGCCTGCGATCGTCCCGTCGACGTCGCGTTCGAGCCCGGTTCCGGCAATCGTGTCGTGTACGGCGGCGAGGTCGACTTCGAACGCCTCTGTATTTGATCCGGGTTCGCGGTTCATCACGGTGACGCCGACTGTCGCTTCGACGTGAGCGAGCAGTCGCTCGACGAGGAAGTCATAATACAGCGCGTCCGTGAAGGCCGACTCGGCCGAGACGCCGTCTGGGAGTTCGCCGAAGACGTCGCCGTGACTCTCCCGGAGGAACGACTGCCACGTCTCGAACGCGGTGGTGATGGTCGGATCGTTGTCGAGCGCTTCGCTGGCGCACTCCGTGTACTGCCGATAGGCCGGGCTACCGCGTTCGAATCGGTCCGAAAGCCGTTCGGCATGGGTCTGGTTCCGCACGAATATCTTCGTCCGTCTGGACGCCCTTTTAGCTACCAGCGGCTTAACCGCTGGGATCGCTGTCCGTCGCCGGATTCTTGGCGCTGCCGCCGGTACCACACTGTATGCGTGACGAAGCCGAAATCCGGGAGCAGTACGAGTACCTTCAGGAACAGCTTGACAGCGAGGAGATGCGTCACGAAGGAGTCAGACAGCTATTCAGCCACTACAAGCGCGCGCTGGGCTGGGTGCTGGAAGAAGAACATATGTGAGATCGATTGCGTAATCTGGACGAATGGTAGCGGCTCGTTTGCTCCGTGTCGGTACATTTATGAAGTGCCAGCGATTTTGTCTATGTGACGCTTCGCTTTGGAGGGCCGAAGCGTCAGCGGGGACCAATTCAGGGCGGCAAGCGGCACGGCGCGCTTTTTACGCGCGTGCCGCTTTCCTGTTTCAACAATCGACGAGCGACTGCAATGTCTCTTGAGGACTGTTATGACATGAACAGCCGCCTGTCCGCGCGTTCGTGACCCATCCCCATTAGCTCGGTAGTCGGTGCAAAGGACCACATGGCATCGAGCGGTTGTTGCCGGTACTCCTCGACGACGTCACCTATTACGGGCCGTAGTTCGTCGAGGACACGCTGGATTTCGGTGTGACTGAGCCGCCCGAGCCGCTGGGCAGCGCCGAGTAGATCCGTAATGAAGGAGTAGCCGTGAACGAGACACGCTTGTTCGTGTGTGAGCCCCTCGTGCTGGGCGACCGCGGCGAGAGCAACGACGTAGTTTCCGGGTGCACGGTCATCTTCGACGGCGCTCGCGTACGTGCCAGCTGTGCTTCCCTCACCGAACAGCGAGAGAACCTGCTCGCCTGCCTTCTCGGAGCTCTCGCGGAACTCCGCCGGAAGCGTCATCGAGTGCAGTCGTCGGTCGATCTCGACGAGCGCGTCGACGTCGCCGTCCGCAGACGCGGTATGCGCGTTCGAGAGGGCAACGATCTCGGCCGGGCCGACTATCGACCGGAGGTAATCTTCCAGTATCACCCGCAAGTCGTCGGCGTCCTCGATCCGATCGGTCTGGATGAACTGTTCGATCCCGTAGGAGGCGGTGTACGCGCCGACCGGCAGGAACGAATCTGCGAGGCGAAGCGATGTCAGAAAGGCGTCTGTGTCGTGGCTAGTCATGGTTGTGGTCCTCCGGGTGCTCATGTGAGTGGTCGTGATCGGTCTCGCTATCGTGTGAGTGGCTGTGATCCTCGCCGTGTGAGTGGTCCGGGTTCGGTTCCCCCTCGAGGAACAGACTCGGATCGACGAACTCGTAGTCGAGTTCGGCGTCGTCGGGGAGCGCGCCCGCGAGGACATCCTCGACGATGTGGCGGTCGGCCTCGACGGGAACGTACGCCATTCCGTCCTCGACCGCGAGGTCCCAGTGCTGGTTGCCGACGCGGTGGCCCAGTTCGAGCAGCGTCGTGGGCGCCGTGTCGGCGGGAAGATCGATGGTCAGCGCTTCGCGCTCCTCGAACGAAACGAGGATCAACCGATCATCGTCGTGGTAGAGCACGTCGCCGTCTTCCAGTTCCGGCTTGTCGACGAGGATGCCGAGGTCGGTACCAGCCTCCGTGTGAACCCGGAGCCGGGACTTTTTTCGATCGCCTGCGTCCAGCAGTACCCGTTCGAGGGTGCCCGCTTTTTCGTGTGTTTCGGCGGCGACCGCCAGTGATTCGTCGCGGTTCGTGTTGCCGATGATGCTGTTGACGGTGTACATGGTCAGAACTTCCGCAGGTCGGGAGCCGGTGCGTCGACGAGCTGGCGGCGCAACGCATCCCACACGTCCCCGAGTGTCGACGTTACGTCGGTCGATCTCTCACCGAGGACGCGGACGGCGATGCCAGCGTCTTCGGGGAGTGTCGACGGGCCAGCGAGGATCTCGCCCCTGGGGCCGTCGTTCGATTCCTCCCGCTCTGTCGCGGAACGGGTAGATTCCAGCCGCTCGTGGACGGTATCGCTGAGTGCCTCGGCGTTGTCGCCGGGCGACAGCACGTACAGCGTTCCGACGACGCCGAGCTCGCCGAAGACGCCGGGCGTTCGCGGGTCCAGTTCGTCGGGGTCGAGCACGACCGTGTCGGTGAGCAGGCGTCGCCCGTCGCACTCGGCGGTCACCCGCGAGTGAAACCGGTCGAAGCTAAAGGGTTCGTGCTCGGAGAGGCCGTCTGGGACGAGCACATCGGTGAAGATCACCGTCGAGTCGGCATCGACATCGACGTCGATCGTCTGGAAACAGCGCGAGTCCCTGTTGAGGATCGTCGGATCCGGAACGTATTCGAGATACGATCCGTCCGATGCCGCGAGGTCGACGCCGAGATGGGCGAAGTTGGTGTGCATCGAGTGGACTTTTGTCGCGCCCTGCCCGGTGACGCTCGCGAGCGCGGCGTCGTCGGCCTCGACCGAGAGCCGGTGTCGGTCGCCCTGTGCGACGCCACCGGTCGGCGTCTGGACGCAGAGCGAGGCCATCCCCTCACAGGGGTCGTGTGCGAGTGGGCCGGTGTGGTGGAACGGAACACGAGAGTAGTCCCGCAGCATCCGGGTTCCGGAGGGACCGCCCGCAAAACTCGCCTCCAGTACGCCGTCCTTGCCGACCGTTCCGGCGGGGATCTGTTCGATCTCCTCTCGTGCGTACTCCGCGAACGCTGGCGGCAGCGTCACATCCTCGACCGATCGATCCCGTCCGACAGCAGAATCCAGCCCACTCATCAGGCAAAGAGCACGTTATGCTCGATTCGTTCGGCCACGATATCGAGGTTCTCCTCCGCCTTGCAGTCGGTGAAGACGAACTCCTCGTCGCCACGAACCTCCCTGGTGTCTCGCTCCATCAGGTCCAGATCGGCGTCGACGTACGGTGCGAGATCGGTCTTGTTGATCACGACCAGATCCGACTGGGTGACACCCGGCCCACGCTTGGCCGGAATGTCGTCGCCCTCGGCGACCGAGATGACGAACATGAAGTAGTCCGCGAGTTCGGGGTTGAACGTCGCGGCGAGGTTGTCACCGCCGCTCTCGATCAGCACGACGTCCAGCTCGGGATGTTCCTCGACGAAGTCGTCGACAGCCGAGAGGTTCATCGACGGGTCTTCCCGGATCCCCGTGTGAGGACAGGCTCCCGTCTCGACGCCGCGGACGAGGTCGCCCGGGACCGTCCCGGCGACGGACTCGCGGAGCCGATCGGCGTCGGCCTGTGTCATGATGTCGTTGGCGATCACGCCGACCTCGTAGCCCCGGTCCGCGAGTCGCGGCACGAGCCGCTTGACCAGCGCCGTTTTCCCGGAGCCGACGGGACCACCGAGACCGACCTTGGCGACGTCTCGGTAGTCCATCACTCGCCCTCCACGACCCGCATGTGGTCGTCGATCTCTTCTAGCTGGTCAGTCGTATCCGCCCGGATGGGATCGTGGACCGTCACGAGCTTCGTCCCGTCGGGAAACACGGGCTCGACCTGAATCATATCGACCATCTCGGGGACGCCCTCCATGACGTCCTCGCGGGCGAGCAGTTGTGTCGCTTCCGAGCGTAGCGTCGCGACATCTTTCCCTTCACGGGCACCTTCACAGACCCAGTCGGAGATGTATGCGACAGTCTCGGGATGGTTGAGCTCGATCCCGCGCCGTTTGCGTTTGCGTGCCAGTTCCGCCGCCATGAACACCGTCAGGCGTTCGTCTTCTTTGGGAGTGAGTTTCATATTGACTCAGAGCATGTACCGCTGTGCGAGCGCGAGCTCCTCGGCCGGTTCGCAGGTAACGGGCTCGCCGTCGATCGCCACCTCGAACGTCTGTGCGTCGATCTCGATATTGTCCGGACAGTACGTGTTGTGGAGCATGTCCGATTTCCGGACATCCCGGAGCCCGGAGACCGGCAGGGCCTCCTTTTCGAGACCGTACTCCTCGCCGACGTCCGTATCGGCCGCCGCCTGACTGACGAACGCGACGCTCAGATCGTTCTTTGCCGAACCCATCGCGCCCGCACGCTTGCGGCCGACGACGGGCTCGCAGGTCATCAGCGAGCCGTTGGCCTCGCCCATCTCGCTCCAGGTCGGGAAGCCGCCTTTGATGACAGTGTGGGGCTTGATTCCGAAGAAGTCGGGCTCCCAGAGCACGATGTCGGCCATCTTGCCCGGTTCGAGCGAGCCGACGTAGTCGTCGATGCCAGCAGTGATCGCCGGATTGATCGTGTACTTGGCGACGTACCGGGCGATCCGATGGTTGTCCGCGTCGGTTCCCTCGTCGTCGGGAAGCGGGCCACGCTGTTTCTTCATCTTGTCTGCGGTCTGCCACGTCCGGGCGATGACCTCTGCCTGGCGCCCCATCGCCTGGGAGTCGCTGGTCATCATGCTGATCGCGCCGTCGTCGTGGAGCACGTCCTCGGCTGCGAGCGTCTCCGCACGAATCCGTGACTCGGCGAAGGCGACGTCTTCAGGAACGTTCGAATCAAGGTGATGACAGACCATCACCATGTCGAGGTGCTCATCGACCGTGTTCCTGGTAAACGGCATCGACGGGTTCGTCGAGGACGGCAGCATGTGCTGGTGGCCGACGAGTTCGAGCACGTCGGGTGCGTGACCGCCACCCGCGCCCTCGATGTGGAACATGTGGATCGCCCGCTCGCCAATCGCATCGAAGGTGTGCTCGACGAAGCCGGATTCGTTGAGTGTGTCGGTGTGGATACAGACCTGAATGTCCTCCTGCTCGGCGACATCCAGACAGGTATCGATCGCTTCGGGCGTTGTTCCCCAGTCCTCGTGGAGTTTGAGCCCTGCCGCGCCTGCCTCGATCTGTTCGTGCAGGGAGCCGGGCTTGCTGGAGTTACCTTTCCCGTAGACCCCGACGTTCATCGGCCACTCGTCGGCGGACTGGAGCATCCGTTTGATGTTCTCGGGGCCGGGTGTACACGTCGTCGCGCCGCCACCGAATCCGCCGCCCAGCATCGTCGTGATGCCCGACCCGAGCGCGTGCTCGAACAGCTGTGGGCTGTTGAAATGGACGTGAATGTCGAGCGCGCCGGCCGTCGCGATCATCCCATCCGCCGGGATCGTGTCTGTGTTCTGGCCGATCACCATGTCGACGCCGTCCATCGTTGCCGGGTTCCCGGCCTTGCCGATGCCCACGATCTCGCCATCCTTGACGCCGATATCACCCTTGACGACGCCGAGGGTCGGATCGATGATGACGACGTTTGTAAAGGCCCAGTCCAGCGCGCCCTCCGCACTGCCCGTTCCGGGTGCCATCCCCATCCCGTCGCGCATCGTCTTCCCGCCGCCGAAGACCGCCTCCTCGCCGGGCGTGCCGTAGTCGGTCTCGATCTCGGCGATCAGGTCAGTGTCGCCCAGCCGGATCCTGTCCCCGTCCGTTGCCCCGTACAGGTCGGTGTACTGTTCGCGTGACAGCTCTCGTGTCATTCGTCTACCCCCAGAAAGCCGCGTTCGCTCGCCCGTTCGAGTGCCCGTGCTTTGATCTCCTCGTCGTGGACGTCGCCGTTGGTGAGCCCCGCCATCCCGTGGACGATGCCCTCGCCACCGATCGCGACAAGCGGGACGTCACGCTCGTTCCCCGGCTCGAACCGGATCGCCGTCCCCGCCGGGACGTTCAGACGCATTCCGAAGGCCGACTCGCGGTCGAAATCGAGCTTTGGGTTCGCCTCGAAGAAGTGATAGTGCGAGCCGACCTGCACCGGCCGATCGCCGGTATTCTCGACCGTCACCTCGGTTGTTTCACGCCCTTCGTTGATCTGTACTGGCTCGTCGGCCTGAATCAACTCGCCGGGTACGAGTCCGTCAGACACGGTCGTCGCCTCCGGCCAAGTCAGTAGTACGTTCGTCGGATACCCTCATACTGGGAGTGGGTACGAAGAAAACCGATATAGCGGTTCGTTTTGACGAAAAAACCGCCGTCGGTCACCGCAAAACCACACAATATCATCGGTGATTGCCCGGAGTTTGATATCTAAATAGAATTAATACGTCTTTGTACGACGACTCTGGTCGGTTGCCCAGTTATCTGGACACAGCTCACCGGATCGTCAGTCTCCGTTGCCCGATTGTTGTGACGGCCACTGCGACGAGATAGATTCCAATAGCGATAACGACGATCGCCGCACCGGGACGGAGGCTATACTGCCACGAGAGCGCGAGGCCGGAGAGTACCGAGAACTCGCCCACGACGATCGAGCCGATCATCGATCCCCGAAAGGAATCGGCGATCTGTGCCGCCGCGGCAACCGGGACGATCAGCATGGCGGCGACGAGGATGACACCGAGAATCTGCATCGCCCCGACGACGACCAGCGCGGTTAGAACGATCAGCAGGGCATTGTACCGCGAAACGGGCAGTCGGGCAACGCGGGCCGCCCGCGGATCGAAGGTGATGAACAGGAGCTGTTTGTACGTCGTTGCGACGGTTCCGACGACGATGCCGGTCAGGATCGCCATCAGCGCGACGCTCCGGTCGTCGGTGATCGAGATACTGCCGAACAGGTAGCTGTTGATGTCGACGAACGCGAAGCCGCCGCCGAGGTCCAGAAAGAGCGCACCAACGGCGAAACTGCCGGTAAGAACGATTGCCACGGGCACGTCGCCGTGTGCGTCGGTGTGGTCCGCGAGATACTGGACGCCCACCGCGCCGATCACGGCCGCGCCGAGTGCGGAAAGCAGGAGCGGCGTCTCCCAGCCCGATGCCCCCAGTACGAGCGTCCCGAAGGCGACACCCGCAAACGCGGTGTGGGCCAGCGTCTCGCCGATCAACGCCATCTCTCGGTGGACGAGGTAGGTCCCGACGAGCGGCCCGATCAGGCCGATGAATACGCCGGTGGTAACCGCGTTCCACATGAAGCCATAACAGGCAATGCGTGTGCCTGCCGACTCCCCGGCAGTGCACGCGCGCTCGAAGAACCGCTCGGGCATGACGCCGAACGCGATAGCGACGAACCCGGCCAGCAGCGGTACTGACAGGACGAGGCCGATAGACTCCAGTCGGTCGTCAGTCTGTCGGATCATCCGGTGTCACTCAACACGACTACTCCGCTCCCAGCGCCGTGGCGAAGGCGGGAAGGTTGATCTCTTTCATCTGACTTATGTAGCTTCCGACCCCGTCTTCGTTCCACTCCTCGGTGACGCTTTCTGCAGGCGAAACCATCTCGATCGTGACCTCGTGATCGACCTCGTCGGCGATCACCGTCGCGGTATCGTTGCCGTCGAAGTAGTCCCAGAGGATGCAGTCGATTTCCTCGGATTCGACGAGTTCGACGGTCTCCGCGATTTCGTCGGGTGCGGGTTCGTGATCCGGTGAGAGCCCAACCGGCGTGTGGATCTCGAAGTCGTATCGCTCCCCGAGATACTGGAACGAGTCGTGGCCCGCAACGACGGCTACGTCGTGCTCGCGGTCGGCGAGGGTGGTTTCGTACTGCTCGTGCAGGTCGTTCAGCTCCCCGATGTACGTCGTTGCATTTGCCTCGTAGCTGTCAGCGTTGTCGGGGTCGATCTCCACGAGTGCGTCCCGAATGTTCCGGACACCTTGCTGTGCCCTGATTGGGTCTGTAAAGAACTTCGCGTCGTACTCGCCGTGGCTGTGATCGTGGTCATCGTGGCTGTGATCATGATCGTCGTCGTCATCGTGGTCGTGGTCATCCTCTTCCGTATCGTCGGCAACCGTCTCGACGACGTCGACCTCGGTCGGTGGTGCCTCCCACCGGCTCTCTCCGTCCTTCCGGAGCTGGAACACGACCTCAACAGTCCCGATGGAGTTGCCGTGCAGGTGGACGTGGTCGCCGTGGCTCTCGACGTCGAGTGCACCGTCACCCTCACCGACACTCGCATCGAGCGTGTACTGGCTATCCCCACCAAGCGGAACGTCAGTACCGTCCTCGTCGGTAACGACCGCGCCAAGTGAGACGTGCTCGTCGAGCGAGACGTCCGGCGGCCCGCCGTGCCAGTGGTCGCCGTGTGCCTCGCCGACGGCGTCGTCGACCGACCGATCGACAAGCTCGAACGTGTCAATCCGACCGATGCCGTCATGCTCGGAATCGTCAGCATGGTGTTCGTCGTGGCTGTGGTCGTGGCCCTCGTACTCCAGCAACTCGATCCCGGCCAGCGCGTCGACAAGAACTACGTCGTCCTCGTAGCCGTCGCGCACCTGCCCAGCAACGTCTTCGGCCCACGGCTGGAATCCGTCGACATCGAGGTAGACGAACACCTCTGACTCGACGATCGAGGGCAGCATATCAACTGATGGCGTCCACCCGTGTCCGTGTCCGCCCATGGGAACCGCGTTTTCGACTTCGTGTGCATCGCCTGTCACTGCGCGCGTGAACTCCGCGAGGGTAAAAAACGAGGCAAAAACACCGTCGTTGGCGTCCGAGAGCGCCGACGTACACCCGGCAAGCGTTCCTCCCGCGAGTATCGCTCCTGAGCCCCGCAGTAGATCACGTCTTGTCGGCATTGTGAGGGCGTTCCGAACCGTCGTTTTAGTCGTTTTTGTATTACTTCTATATAGAATAATAATACACACCAAAGCTAACTGTCATAATTGGCGATACCTGACGGCGGATATATACCCCCGGACCGATACGTGGTAGCCATGTCAGATAGCGTCGAGCGAGTGAGCCTCACGACTGATCCGGAGTTGATCGACGAACTCGATGCGGTCGTCGAGGACTGGGACTACGCGAGCCGATCGAAGGCGTTCCGGGACGCAGTACGGATGTTTCTGGCTGATCGACACTGGGACGACGACACCGACCGCCACCACAGCGGGTCGATCACCATCGTCTACGAGCACGATGTTCCGGGATTAAACGACGAGTTGCTTGAAATCCAGCATGACAACGAGGACGTAATCGTTTCGACCCAGCACGTCCATTTCGACGCTCATCGATGTCTGGAAACGATCGTCGTCGACGGTTCCGGGGACGCAATCCGGGATCTTGTTCACCGGATGGAGTCGCTTGGTGGCGTCAAGCAGGTGCGGTTTATCGCCGTCTAGTCGTTCTGAACTCTCTCGTTTGGGGTTGCACAAATGTCCAGTATTATCACACCTGACTATAGTATTCTTCCGTAGGGTCACACCAAATAGCTACTTACTGATATTATAAATTGCTGATAAGACTTATATCCTGCAATCGGTTGGGAGATTCTGTACAACATGAACCGATGTATGTCCATGTTTAAGGCCGAATATCTTGAAGACCACAGTGTTCTTTCCAACAAGTGCACCCTTTCGACGGAGGTAGATGTATGAACGACCGAACGTCAACCGGGCGTCGATCGTTTCTCGCCGGTGCAGGCGCACTCGGTATCGGCGCGCTTGCCGGCTGTACCGGTGCGCTCGATGGCGATGACGGGCCAGCTGTCGGCGTTCTCGAGGACCGCTCGGGCAACTTCCAGCTAAACGGCACCTCGAAGTGGCAGGCGACGCGTCTGGCGCTGGAAGAAATCAACGAGGAGGGTGGTATTCTCGGTGAGGAGATCGAGATTATCGATCCCGACCCACAGTCGGACAACGAGCGCTACCAGGAGCTCACCCAGGAGCTGATCCTCGACGACCAGATCGACGCCCTGTGGGCAGGCTACTCCAGCGCGACCCGGGAAGCGATCCGTCCGATCATCAACGATCACGATCAGCTGTACTTTTACACGACCCAGTACGAGGGCGGGGTCGCCGACGATACCATCTTCCCGGTCGGTTCGACCGCGCGCCAACAGCTCGGGGCAGTTGCTCCGTTCATGGCCGACGAGTTCGGTGATGACCTCTACATCATTACGGCCGACTACAACTTCGGACAGCTCTCCGCCGACTGGGTCAACGTCATGGCCGACGAGAACGACTGGAACGTCGTCGGCGAGGAGGCGATCCCGCTCGACGAGACGAACTTCTCGTCGGTGATCAACAACATTCAGGAAGCCGATCCCGACTTCATCATGTCGATGCTCGTCGGCGCGAACCACGAGAACTTCTACGACCAGCGTGACGCCAACGACATGCTGATCCCGATTGGCACGTCGACGACCCTCGCACAGGGCCACGAACACATTCGCTACGAACCGGACGCAGTCACCGACGTGTACGCGGGTGTCAGCTACATGGAGGAGGTCCCAGGCGAGGCAAACGACGAGTTCGTCGAGACCTTCTACGATCGCTGGGACGACGCCAACTACATCAACCAGGAGGCGTACAACAACTACTTCTCGGTGTACATGTGGCGCGACGCCGTCGAGGAGGCTGGCACCTTCGACCAGCAGGAGGTCATCGAGGTTCTCGAAGAGGGCGTCGAGTACGAGGGCCCGTCGGGATCGATCGAACTCGACGGCGCGACCCACCACATGACCCACAACATGCAGGTCGCCCACGCCGACGACAACCACGATATCAGCTTCGAGGAGGTCGGACACATCGAGCCTACCTTCCTCCGCGAGGAGGTCGAGGGCGGTGAGGGGATCGACCTGCGCGAACAGAGCCTCCAGACTCAGTACGAGCCCGGCGACGTGTACGGGGATATTCTGGAGTGATCACGGTGGTAGCACGACTATCCAGTGGAGGTGATCCAGGATGTCCCTGCTAGCTACAGCTGGAGTGTATCGAGGACTTGCGGTCCTGTTCCAGTTTCTCGATAGCTTCGCGTTCCTCGTCCTCGCGACAGTCGGGCTCGCGATCATCTTCGGGATGATGGGCGTGATCAACCTCGCACACGGCGAGTTCATTCTCGTCGGCGTCTACGGGACTGCGCTGGCCTTTCACGGGATGCCGATCCCGTTTGCGGACGCCGCGCTACCGGGACTCCCACTCCCGATCGCAATGGTCGTCGGTGTGCTCATTACAGTCGTCTTCGGTGTTATCATCGAGCGAACGATCATCAGGCACCTGTACGATCGGCTGCTCGACTCGATGGTCGCGACGTGGGGGCTCGGTCTCGTCGTCGCACAGCTGCTGTTGATCAGCTTTGGGTCCAGTCTGGACAGCATCTCGACGCCGATGGGCAACGTCGCGTACGGCCCGTTCACGTCCGGCGTTTACCGGAGCGTGTTCCTGCCCGTCGTGTCGGTGCTGCTGCTCGGTGCGCTGTACCTGCTGTTTACCCGCACCGAGTTCGGCGTGAAGGCGCGGGCGACCATCGAAGATCCGGAGACGGCTCGCGCGATGGGCGTTGATACCGATCGCATGTACGTGATGACGTTCGCCCTCGGCTCCGGACTGGCCGGATTGACCGGCGCATTGTACGCGCCCGCGCTCGGCGCGATTACGCCGGATCGGGGGAGCATCTTCCTCGTCGAGGCGTTCGTCGCCGTGGTCGTGGGCGGTCCCTCGGTGATCGTCGGTACCCTGTCGGCCGCAGGCCTGCTCGGCTTTTTCAACGCGATCGTCACCTCCCAGTACGGGACCTTCGCTGGGCTGATGGCGATGTTGCTCGTCGCGATCGTCCTGCTGCGTCTGCTCCCCGATGGGATCACAGGATACGTCGAAAAGGTCCGACAGCGACGGAGGGCGGAGCAATGAGCGGTGGTCTGGGGGCGATCGACCGCGTTCGCAACCGTCTGGAGGGGCCAAACACCTACGGCAACTCCGGACTGTTCTGGGCCGTCTTCGCGATCGCAGTGCTCGCTCTGGCGGCCTACCCGCTGTCGCCGACGACCAGCCCGTTCGACGTCCTGACGACGACACAGTACTTCGGGCTTGCGTTTCTGGCACTGTCCCTGTCGATCGTGTGGGGATACACTGGTGTCCTGAGCTTCGGACAGGTCGCCTTCTTCGGCGTCGCGGCCTACACGTTTGGCGTCATTGGGATCAACTTCTCGTCGGCGACCGGCGTGACGGCGGCGTTCTTCGGCGCGGTCGTCGTTGGTGCCGCGTTCGCCGCACTGCTGGGGTACTTCATGTTCTACGGCGGTGTCCGTGACGTCTACGTCACGATTATCACCCTCGTCGTCGCGATGGTGTTGAACACGTTCATGGCCCAGACCGCCGGCAGCGAGTGGACGATCGGTGAGGCAGCGCTGGGTGGGTTCAACGGAATGACCAATATTCCGGACCTCGCGTTCGGCGTCGGCGACACCGCATTCGTCTTCGACGGGGTCGGATTGTACTACGCCCTGCTAGTGCTGCTCGTCGCGACGTACCTCGCCCTGCGTGTGCTGGTCAACAGCCAGTTCGGCATGACGATGGTGGCCGTGCGGGAAGACGAGGACCGAACTGCGACGTTCGGGTACAACGTTCCCTTCGTCAAGCTTGTCAGCTTCACCATCGGCGGTGCGCTCGCCGCCGCAGGTGGCGTGTTCTACGCCTCCTGGGGCAACTTCATCGATCCGACGGTGTTTGGCATCCTCTTTGCCGCACTCCCGGTCGTATGGGTCAGTGTCGGCGGCCGTGAGTCACTGATCGGTGCCGTGGGTGCGACGCTCGTTATCGAACGGATGCGGACGGGGCTGACTGACGGCGTCGGCCCGCTGGGGCCCGAATGGGCGTTCGTCATCGTCGGTGGCCTCCTCATGACCGTCATCCTCGTCATGCCAGGCGGTATCGTGCCGTTGATCGACAGAGTGGTCGCTGACCGACTTGGCGGCCGTCTGCCCGGACTGGCCGGAAGCGAGACGTCGGAGTCGTCACCGAAAGAGGACACAGCATGATGAACGAACCATCCGTGAACGCAGCACGTATCGTCTCGGCTAACTGTCGCCGATCAGTGGAGGTGAGTACCCGTGAGTAACGCCAGCGATCCGACCATCATGTCGACGCCGGCAGTTGACAGGACCGGGCCCGACACTGATATACTACTGGCAACCGAGGGGCTGACGAAACACTTCGGCGGACTGACTGCCGTCGACAGCGTAGACCTCTCGGTCAAGGAGGGCGAGCTTCGCTGTCTCATCGGGCCCAACGGGGCCGGCAAGAGCACCTTGCTGGACCTGATCACTGGCCAGCTCGAATCGAGCGAGGGCAGCATCTACTTTGACGGCATGGATCTCACCGATCTCGATACACACGAGCGCATCGATGCGGGACTGAGCGTGAAGTTCCAGTCACCGCACGTCTACGAGGATCTGAGCGTCACGGAGAACCTCCAGATCCCGCTTCAGCGCACCGACCGGGACGTGAACGAGACGATCAATCGAACGCTCGATCGCATCGGTCTCTCGGCGAGACGGGATGTACAGGCTGCCGAACTGTCCCACGGGCAACAACAGCGTCTCGAAATCGGTATGGCAACTACCCTCGATCCCGAACTGCTGTTGCTCGACGAACCGGTCGCGGGTATGTCCGTCGAGGAGACAAACGAGGTTGCAGAACTGATCCAGTCGCTCAACGACGACGGGATGGCGCTTGTGGTCATCGAACACGACATGGAGTTCGTCGACGAGATTTCCCAGCAGGTGACCGTACTCAACCAGGGCGAGATCTTCCGGCAAGGGACGATCGAGGAGATCCAGGACGATCCCGACGTCCGCCGCATCTACCTGGGTGAGGAAGCATGACACTGGACGTATCTGGCCTGACTGCAGGCTACGACGGAACGCCGATCCTCCGCGATGTCGACTGTACGGTCGACGAAGCGGAGATCGTCGGCATCATGGGAACCAACGGCGTCGGGAAGTCGACACTGCTGAAAACGATCATGGGGCTGCTCGAAGCCGAAAGCGGCACCGTCGAGTTCCGGGGCGAGGACGTCACCAGTCGCTCTGCGGACGAGCGTGCCCGCGCCGGGATCGGCTACGTCCCCCAGGGGCGTGACGTGTTCCCTGGCCTTACCGTCGAACAGAACCTCCTGATGGGCGAAGGTATCGGCGGCGACGAGGCGACGCTGTACGATCGGGTCTACGAGTACTTCCCGATCCTCGAAGAGCGTGCCGATCAGGACGCCGGGACCATGAGCGGCGGCCAACAGCAGATGCTGGCGATCGGTCGCGCGCTGGTCGGGGATCCCGACCTCCTGCTCGTCGACGAACCGTCAGAAGGTGTCCAGCCCTCGATCGTGCAGTCGATCACCGAGGATCTCGGACGGATCAACGAGGAGCTGGGAACGACGATCCTCTTTGTCGAACAGAACCTCTCGGTCGTCCAGAACCTTGCCGAGCGGTGTTATGCGATGGACAAAGGGCAGATTGTAGACGAACTCGACGAGTCCGAACTCGACGATCGCGATCACCTCGCCGAACATCTCGCAGTCTGAGTCGGCTGGAACCACCAGTACACTTTTTGCCGTCTCACGTCGGAGTACCAGTATGGCATCTCGCGTCCTCGTCGCGGTCGACGGTTCCGAACAGTCCACGGCGGCACTCGAACACGCAATCGTCGAACATCCGGAGGCCGATCTGATCGCCATCCACGTCATCGATATCCTGGCAGGGATGTACGGTGAACACTACGTCGACTACCAGGAGATCAGGACTGGTCAGGAACAGCGAGCGGAGGGCGTTCTGAACACCGCCGAAGAGATCGCGGGAGAACACGACCGCGACCTCACGACCGAGACGATCGTCGGCAAACCGGCGACAGCTATCGTCGATGCTGCCGAGGAGCAGGATGTCGATCAGATCGTCATCGGCAGCCGCGGACGGTCGGGCGTCTCCCGCGTGTTACTCGGCAGCGTCGCCGAGACTGTCGTGCGACGGTCGCCCGTTCCGGTGACGGTCGTTCGATAGGGAGCACACAAACCACAACCTATTGTTTCACGCAGCGAGTACGCCGGGTATGGCTGATCCCGTCCCGATCACCGTCTACACCCGCGAGGACTGTCATCTCTGTGACGAGGCCGTCGATACGCTCGAACGGATCGCCGATTCGGAGGGTGTCGAGATAGCGATCGACCTCGTCGACGTCGACGAGGATTCGGAACTCCACGAGGAGTACAGCGACCGTGTCCCCTACGTGCTCGTCGACGGGACGCCGAAGTTCAAGTACCGGGTCGATCCCGCAAAAGCGCGGATGGAGCTGAAACGATACAGTTGAGAGAACGAGGTTCCGGTGTCTGTAACCTACCGCGAGCGGCGTCCGGGCGACCACTCGCCGTCGAACTCCTCGTGAGTGAAGGGCGTGGCGTCCTCCCCGGCGTACGTCGCGACGAGATGGCCGTCACCCTCGAGGTGGTACTTGTAGGTCGTCAGCCCTTCGAGGCCGACGGGACCGCGGGCGTGAATCTTGCCCGTGCTGATGCCGACCTCCGCGCCGAGGCCGTACCGGAAGCCGTCGGCAAAGCGCGTCGACGCGTTGTGGAAGACACTCGCGGCGTCGAGGCTCCGCATGAACCGGCCGGCGCGGTCGGCGTTTTCGGTGACGATCGACTCGGTGTGTTTCGAGCCATGCGCCGTGATGTGCTCGATGGCGTCGGCGAGGCTGTCGACGACTTTGATCGAGAGTTCGAGGTCGCCGTACTCCGTGTCCCAGTCGTCGTCGGTAGCGGCGTCGACGTCGACGACGTCCCGGGTGCGCTCGTCGCCACGGAGCTCGACGTTGGCGTCCTCGTACCGGGCGACCATGTCCGGCAGGAACTCTGCGGCGACTGCTTCGTGGACCAGCAGCGTCTCGACGGCGTTACAGACTGCGGGATACTGCACCTTGGCGTCGAAGGCAATCTCCTCGGCCATCCCCAGATCGGCCTCGGAATCGACGAAGACGTGGCAGATCCCCTCAGTGTGACCCAGCACGGGGATCTGCGTGTTGTCCTGAATGTAGCTGACGAACTCCGAACTCCCGCGTGGCATCAGCAGGTCGATCTCGTCGTCCATCGCCAGCATGGTGTCTACCTCCTCGTGGGCCTCGATCTGCTGAGCCCAGCCGGTCGGGGCGTCCTCGGTCGCCTCGACGATCGTCTCGTAGAGGACGCGATTGGAGTGACTTGCCTCGCTGCCGCCTTTCAGGATGACGGCGTTGCCCGACTTCAGGCTCAGGGCGGCGATCTGGACCAGCGCGTCGGGCCGGGACTCAAAGACCGTTCCGATGACGCCGATCGGCACCGCGACACGGTAGAGTTCGAGATCCTCGTCGAGCTCGCGCGCCGAGAGCGTCTTGCCGAGGGGATCTTCCTGCTCGGCGACGCTGCGGACCATATCAGCGATATCCCCGAGCTTCGACTCGGAGAGTTTCAGCCGATCGACCAGCGCCTGCGTGTACTCGCCCGCTTCGAGCATCTCCTCGCCCGCCCGGACGTCTTTCTCGTTGGCTTCGAGGATGGCCTCGCTGTTTTCCTCGATAGCGTCCGCGATCGAGCGTAGCGCGTCGTTTCGCTGCTCCTCGGAGACGTTCGCCAGTTCGAGCGCGGCGGACTGTGCCTCGTGTACTTTTTCCGTGGCTTCCGTGTTACTCATCGTCGACACCGTTGATGGGCGTAAATATCGTGCCAACGCTCTTGGTTGCAGCGATCTGTTCGAGCACGTCAGGTTCGGTCGATTCGGCGATCACGGCGGGGATGCCATGCTCGCTGACCCGCCGTGCACCTTCGACTTTCGTCATGATGCCGCCGAAGCCTTCCGAGGAGGAGTCCTCGACGAGCTGGTGGACGTAGTCGTAGTTCTCGCCGACTGCCTCGATTCGCTCGACCTCGTCGTCGTGCTTGGGGTTGCCGGTGTAGACGCCGGGAACGTCCGTGAGCGTCACCAGCAACTCGGCATCGACCGCAATGGCGATCGAGGACGAGAGCATGTCGTTGTCGCCGATCCGGATCTCTTCCGTGGCGACCGCGTCGTTCTCGTTGACGATGGGGACGACGCCCCACTCCAGCAGCGTCTCGACGGTGTTCCGGAAGTTAGTGTACCGCTCGGGGTTGTCCAGATCCTTCTGTGTCAGGAGCAACTGGGCGGTCTTCAGCCCGTAGCGCTCGAAGCTCTCCGTGTAGCGTCGCATCAGGTGGCTCTGGCCGATCGTCGATAGCGCCTGTGACTCCTCGACGGTATCGCCCGAGTAATCGATCCGACCGATCCCCGCCCCGACCGCACCCGAGGAGACCAGCAAGACGTCCTTGCCCCGCTCGCGGAGTCCAGCAATGTCGTCGACGAGTTTGTCGAGTTTCCCGTCGTCGAGATTCGACTCTTCGTCGGTCAGCGAGTTCGTTCCCGCCTTCACGACGACCCGGCTTGCTTCGGCTGCGAGCTCTCTCGTCCGGTCGACCGATTCGCTGTCGACCGAGTCGCTGTCGGCGCTGTTACGCATCCTCGGTCGCCTCCTCTGCGAGCTCTCCGGAGCGTTCTTCGGCCGCGGCGACAGCCGCCCCGAGTTCCTCGTGGACGTCGCTGTCCCAGAGCAGTTCCATTCCCTCGATCGTCGTTCCGTTCGGCGAGCAGACCGCGTCAATCATGTCGTCGAGCGAGTCCTCGGAGCGCAGTGCGGTTTCGGCCGCGCCCTTGAACGTCTGTGCGGCGAGCGTCTCGGCCTGTTCGGGGTCGAGTCCCCCCTCGATCCCGGCCTGTTTCATCCCCTGTATAAGATAGTAGACGAACGCGGGGCCGCTGCCGTTGACTGCAGTGGCGATATCCATCCTCGACTCGTCGATTTCGGCGAACTCGCCGACAGCCGCGAGGATTTCCCGGACTTCGTCGGTGACGGTATCCCTGGTGACCGCGGCCGCCATATTCCCGGTCGCTGCAGCGAGGTTTGGCATCACGCGAACGACGGTGGCGGGCGTTCGTCCCGCGACGAAATCCGTCGACACACCCGCAGCGAATGTCACGAGCGTGTGGTCCGGAGAGAGTTCGAGTTCGTCGAGAATCGCCCCCACGACGTCCGGCTTGACCGCGATAATCACGACGTCCGATTCGGCCGCCGCGTCGATGTCCTCGGTCGTCCAGTCGCTGTACGCCTCGACCGCAGCCAGCGCGTCGGAATCGACGTCGATGGCCGTCACGCGGTGGGCGTCGGAGTCGGCGAGCCCCCTGATGAGGGCACTCCCCATGTTTCCGCAGCCGATAATACTCACGTCAGTCATGGTACCTCCTCGTATCGGCCTGGTGGATTTACCAACTTTGATTCGAGCCGACGCGTGGACTGCGACGCGCCGATTCACCGGCGGGTCCATGCATCCCGGTCGGTCCCACAGGCACTTCACGTTCGTGTACATGGAAAGCCATTTATCCGCTCTGAGTCAACACGGGGATGAATGAGTCTCTCCGATTCGGACAGGGAGGTCGTCGTCGACGAGCTGGGACGGGAACCGAGCCCGGCCGAGGCGGCGCTGTTCGAGAACCTCTGGAGCGAACACTGCGCGTATCGTTCGTCACGACCGCTGCTCGGTGCGTTCGAAAGCGAGGGTGAGCAGGTCGTCATCGGGCCTGGCGATGACGCCGCCGTCGTTGCGCTGCCCGACCCATCGGGCGAGGGCAACAGCGATACCTACATCACGATGGGAATCGAGAGCCACAACCACCCCTCCTATGTCGATCCGTTCGACGGCGCGGCGACCGGGGTTGGTGGGATCGTCCGGGACACCCTCTCGATGGGCGCGTACCCGATCGCACTACTGGACTCGCTGTACTTCGGCGACTTCGAGCGCGAGCACTCCCGGTACCTCCTGGAGGGTGTCGTCGAGGGAATCAGCCACTACGGTAACTGTATCGGCGTCCCGACGGTCGGTGGGAGCGTCGACTTCCACGAGCGCTACGAGGGCAATCCCCTCGTCAACGTGGCCTGTGTCGGCCTGACGAACGAGGACCGGATGATTACAGCAATCGCCCAGAAGCCGGGGAACAAACTCGTGCTCGTGGGGAATGCGACGGGCCGGGATGGACTCGGTGGCGCATCCTTCGCCAGCGAGGATCTGAGCGAGGATGCAGAAACCGAGGACCGGCCCGCGGTACAGGTCGGCGACCCCTACAGCGAGAAGCTGTTGATCGAGGCCAACGAGCAGCTGATCGAGGAGGGGCTGATCGAGTCCGCACGGGACCTCGGCGCGGCGGGTCTCGGCGGAGCGTCGAGCGAACTCGTCGCCAAGGGCGGACTCGGTGCAGACATCGACCTCGCGAAGGTTCACCAGCGCGAACCGAACATGAACGCTCTGGAGATCCTGCTCGCAGAGTCACAGGAACGGATGTGCTACGAGGTCTCCCCCGAGAACGTCGACCGCGTCGCCGAGGTGGCCGACCGGTTCGATCTCGGCTGTTCGGTGATCGGCGAGGTCACCGATACGGGCCGGTACGTCTGTCGATTCGACGGCGAGGTTGCAGTCGATGCACCCGCCGAGTTCCTCGGCGAGGGAGCGCCGATGAACGATCTCGATCACGTCGAGCCCGAGCAGCCAGAGACCGACCTGCCAGATGTCTCACTCGAGGAGGCGTTCGAGACCATTATCGGTGCCCCATCGACCGCCAGCAAGCGCTGGGTCTACCGGCAGTACGACCACGAGGTCGGCGTCCGTACGAGCGTCCCGCCGGGCGATGACGCCGCGGTGCTGGCTATTCGCGAGACCGAGGGCAAAGACGGTACGGGAACCGGCCTTGCGCTCTCCTCGGGTGCCACGCCAAACTGGACCGAGGCCGCACCGTACGATGGGGCACGCGCCGTTGCACTGGAGAACGCAACCAATATCGCCGCGAAAGGGGCGACGCCGCTCGCCGCGGTCGACTGTCTGAACGGCGGCAATCCCGAGAAGCCGGACGTCTACGGTGGGTTCAAGGGAATCGTCGACGGACTCGCGGATATGTGCGCCGATATTTCGGTGCCCGTGGTCGGCGGGAACGTCTCGCTGTACAACGATTCACCCACGGGACCGATCCCGCCGACGCCGACGCTCGCGATGGCTGGAACGAAAGCAGGCTACGACGCACCAGGGCTCGCGGCGGCTGCCGACACCGAGCTCCTGCTCGTCGGCGACCGCGGACTCGATGACGGCGAGGCGCAACTCGGCGGATCCGAGTATCTCGCCCGATTTGATGGCTCCGACGCGTTCCCGGAGCTGCCCGAGAACCCTGCCGCAGTCATCGAAGCGCTATCCGAGATCGCTCAACTGGGTTCGACCGTTGCGGTCCACGATGTCAGCCACGGTGGCCTCGCCGTCTCGCTCGCCGAAATGATCGACGAGGATATCGGGCTCGACATCTCTCTGCCCGGCGACACCCCTGCGGCCGAACTGTTCCACGAACAGCCGGGCCGGGCGCTCGTCGCGACGACCGATCCGGACGCCGTCGAGGATGCGCTCGACGGTGTCGCCCCAGTCGAACGGATCGGAACCGGAACTGATGACGGAACACTGCGGATCGACATCGGCGACGAAACGATTCGTGTAGATGCCACGACCGTTGCCGAACGCCGCGACGTGATCGAGCACGAACTCGATTGAGCAAGTCCTCTCTTTTGGTTTTCTGCGTATACTCTGCCTCATCACCGTTATATTGAAGTCTCCCCCCGAAGATAGTTAGATCAATGATCTATACGGGGGTTGTAAATAATGGGTCACGGGGATGATCCAACGGTTCTGATCGCGGAAGACGAACCCGACCTCGCGGACCTGTATACGGAGTGGCTTGCGGAGGACTGTCGAGTACGAACCGCCTACAACGGCAGTCAGGCGCTGGACGCCATCGACGAGAGCGTCGATGTCGTCCTGCTGGACCGTCGAATGCCCGGACTTTCGGGAGACAAAGTGCTGGATACGATCCGGGAACGGGGGCTGGGCTGTCGTGTCGCAATGGTGACTGCAGTCGAACCCGACTTCGATATCATCGAGATGGGCTTTGACGATTATCTCGTCAAACCCGCATCGAAAGACGAACTTCGATCGCTGGTCGATCAACTGCTGTTACGGAGCGAGTACGACGGCATGCTACAGGAGTTTTACGCGCTCGCCTCGAAGAAGGCGATCCTCGACAAGCAAAAGCCCGAGTACGAACTCCGGGCCAGCGAGGAGTACCGTCGCCTGAAGGATCGACTGGCCGTACTCCGGGCAGATATCGACGATACGATGGCGGAACTGTCCGACCGAGACGCCTACGCCCAGACGTCCCAGGATATCGCCCGCTGAGTAGCGTCCTCTGATCGACTACTCCTCACTGGCCACGTCTTCGACGAGGTCGACTGCGAGCTCCGCGGCATCGACCGCCGTCTCGCCGAAAACGTACGTCACCGGTTCGATGCCGAACTCGCCACGGTGATAGATCACTTCTGGGACTGATTCTCGGTCTGCAAGACGCTCTCGAAGGCGATCGTCCCGTCCCTCGTACCCCGCATCGAACGCCAGCGGATCGATCCCCCGTTCGCGAGCGGCATCGAGTAACGCGTCGCTCGTTGCGAGGTTGAGCGCCGCCCCGATATCGTCATCTTCCGAGCTCACGAGGAGAATCGTCCGGGCAACGTGTTCGGACGCACCAAACTCGGGATTTGCCGCGCGTTCGGCCGTCCCACGGATACGATAGATCCGACCCGGGATCGCTGCTACGTCGGTTGGTCCGTCGGCGTCGGGAAGTGCCATCCCGATGTTCGTGCCGACGTTCGGGATGTAATCGACAACAGCATCGGTGCCAGTCAGCAGCCGTGCCGCCCGACGGACCGACTGCAGTACGTCCCGTTCGGCGAGCATCTGTGACTCCGTCCCACGGACACAGAGATCACAGCCTAGCCCCTCTAGCTCCGGCATCAACTCCTCGTGGACGGCACAGATCGGCCCCCTGTCTTCGAACTCCCTGATCAGTGTCAGCAGTTCTGCCAGTGCGTCGACCTCGTCCATCTCACCGGATTCGAAGCCATCGGCGATCCGCCTGATCGTGGCCACCATCCGTTCGTCCTCGCTAAATCGCGGTTCGACGTCGACGTTATCGTTGATCAGGTTGCTGATTGCCGCCTGTGTGACTCCGAGACGGTCGGCGATCTCCTGTTGTGTGAACCCCCGCTCGTCGAGTTCGCTCGCAAGCATGACGCGGGCCGTCGGCATGAACCGCTCGACGACGATTTCGCTCGGGAGCACCAGCGACATACCGGCGGATACCGGTGGAGTCTACATAAGTCCCGCGACAGTGGCAGCCATCGGTTTATATGTGATCGAGAGGCGAGCATCGACATGCACTGACGCTTGCCGGTGTGGTGCAGCAGTTGCGCGACGTGCCGCCACACGGGCTGACCAGCACGTCGCCTGTTCGCCTAGAGGTTCGACGCCCCCGAACCGCCGTCGATCGGTACTGCGACGCCGTTGATGTAACTCGACCGGGGAGAGCTGAGGAACGCAACTGCGTCACCGAGCTCCTGCGGGTCGCCGATACGCTCCATCGGGTTGCCGTCGCTCCAGTCCGCCAGCCCCTCCGCGTAGCTGTCGTACTCGCCTCGGTCCATGGACTGCTCGATCAGCTCCTCGACGCGGGCGGTCTCGTGTGCACCGGGCAGGACGGCGTTGGCACGCACGTCCGGTGCAAGCTCCTTGGAGAGCGTCTTCTCCAGCCCGATGACGCTCATTCGCACCGAGTTCGAGAGCACGAGCTGGTCGATGGCTTCCTTGACGCTGCGGGACGTGATGTTCACGATGGTCCCCTCGCCATCTCGGAGATACGGCTCGCTCTCGCGGACGAGGCGGACGACGCTCATCACCAGCAGGTCGAAGGCCTCGTACCAGTCCTCGTCGGTCGTCTCCAGAAACGGGCCGCTCGGCGGCCCACCGGCACTGGTCACGAGGTGATCGAGGCCCCCGAACTCCTCGACGGTCCGCTCGACCAGTCGCTCGATATCGTCTTTCTCGGTGAGATCGGCCTGCACGGCGACGACGTCTCCCGCCGCCGTTTCACGGATCTCGTCGGCCGCCGTTTCGAGTCGGCCCTCGTCACGTCCGTTGACAACGACGTTCGCACCGTTCTTGGCCAGCGCTTCGGCCGACGCCTTCCCGAGGCCGCTGCTCGATGCCGTTACCAGCGCGGCGTTGCCGTCGATCTCAAGGTCCATAGTGGGACTGGGCACGAGCGGAGCGTTAAAAGCTTCGCGTCGATATCGTCGTCCCTGGCTCAGTCGATATACGCCTCGATCCGCGCCATTGCCGTTTTCAGGTCGTCGAGACCCGTTGCATAGGAGACACGCAGGTGTCCTTTGCCGTCCTCACCGAAGACGTTCCCCGGGACGGCGGCGACCTGCTGTTCTTCGAGCAGTCCCTCAGCAAACGCTTCGGCGTCGCCACTGGGGACTTCGGGGAAGACGTAGAACGCACCCTCGGCCTCGAAACAGTCGATCCCCATCTCCTCGAACCGGGAGAGGACGAAGTTCCGGCGTCGATTGTACTGTGCGACCATCTCCTCGACTTCATCGTCACAGCTCTCCAGTGCTTCCAGTGCGGCGTGCTGGGCAGTCGTCGGGGCGGACAGCATCCCATACTGGTGAATCCGATTCATCGCCCCGATCGCTTCCGGTGGCCCCATCGCGTAGCCGAGGCGAAGGCCAGTCATCGCGTAGGCCTTCGAGAAGCCGTTGAACACGATGGTACGCTCGCGCATTCCCGGGAGTGTCGCGATCGAGGTGTGCTCACGGCCGTAGGTAAGCTCCGCGTAGATCTCATCGCTCAGCACGGTCAGATCGTGCTCTCGTGCGAACTCGGCGATCGGTTCCAGATCCGACCTGGTCATGATCGCCCCGGTCGGGTTGTTGGGGTAACAGAAGAGGATCGCGTCGGCGTGCTGTGCACCGGCCCGCTGAAGCTCTTCGACAGTGAGTTTGAACTCGTGGTTGCTGGTCTTGACAGGGAGGGGATCGCCGCCAGCAAACGTGATTCCCGGGGCGTACGAAACGTAGGATGGATCGGGGACGGCAACGGTATCGCCCGGATCGACGAGCGCGCGGAGCGCCACGTCGACGCCCTCGCTGACACCCGTGGTGACGATGATCTCCTCGTCGGGATCGTACGACAGGTCGTAGCGCTCGTCGACATGTTCGCCGATCGCTTCCCGAAGCTCTCGTTTCCCACGATTGGCCGTGTAGGAGGTCTCCCCGCGTTCGAGCGACGCGATGGCGGCCTCGCGGGCCGCCCACGGTGCGGAGAAGTCCGGCTCGCCCACTCCGAGGGAGATGACGTCGTCCATCTCTTCGGCGAGCTCGAAAAAGCGCCGGATACCGGACGGTGGTACCTGCTGGACGCGCTCGCTGATCTTCATGGAGAGATCGACAGTCGGTCGTCGTCGTCATCCTCGCTCATCCGGATCCCGCGGTCCTTGTAGGTATCCATCACGTAGTGGGTCACCGTCTGGGTGATCTCGGGGACCGGAGCGACTTTGTCGCTGATGAACTTCGAGACCTGCTGCATCGACTCGCCCTCGACGACCATCTCGAAGTCGTAGTCGCCGCTGACTAGCCGCAGCGTCTTCACTTCGGGGAAACGCGCCAGTCGCTCGGAGATGTCGCTGTAGCTGGTCTCCCGGTCGAGTGTGACGTTCAATTCTACGGACGCGCGAACACGCTCTTCATCGACCTCGTTCCAGTCGACGACTGCCTGATAACCTCTGATGACTCCCTCGGCTTCGAGCGATTCGATGGTTGCAACGACCGTTTCTTCGTCGAGGCCGGTCATCCTCGCCAGATCCTCGGTGGAGTACCGTGCATTCTCCAGGAGAAGCTCCAGCAGTTCGCGCTTGCTCATACCGTAACGACGCCGTGGCTGGCACAAAAGGGTTTCTCCGCGTGCCGTCGATATCGCCGGACGAGAGCTACCAACCGCTGGTCTGACACGATTCACAGACCGCGACGCTGGCGCTGATCACCGAGTCGTCCGACGATCCGATCCTGACAGGGGTTACCGGTACGTAGTTCCGACAGTACGCACAGCGTTCGATGGCATCACTCTTCGATCCCATACCGATTAGTCGTTGGTTATCACCGGGTTAGTTAAAATTCGTGTATAGTTTCTAATACAATATTGCTCCGAACAACGTCGGACAGTACCCGACAGAAGACCTGTTCGATCGAATAGAACTCGCTGTCGAACGGAAGCGAAACGCCCTAACAGCCCTCGCGCCACTGCTGTGGTATGCAAGATGATTCCGAGGTCGCTGTCCTCAGACTCGGCCATCGCCCCGGTCGGGACAACCGGATGACGACACACGTCGGCCTGACCGCCCGCGCGCTCGGGGCCGACCGCGTGATCCTCGACGGTGCGTCCGGACCAGCCGAGACCATCGAGGACATCACCGAACGCTTCGGTGGCCCCTTCGAGGTCGAGGTGACGGGGAGTCCAAAGGGCGTACTCCGGAACTGGGAGGGCGTCGTCGTCCACCTGACGATGTATGGCGAGCGCGTCCAGGACGTCGAAGCGGAGATCAGGGAGCGCCACGCGTCGGGCGAGCCGGTCCTGGTCGTCGTCGGCGCCGAGAAGGTTTCGTTCGACGTCTACGAGGCGGCCGACTGGAACGTCGGCGTGACGAACCAGCCACACTCGGAGGTTGCCGGACTCGCCGTCTTCCTCGACCGGCTGTTCGAGGGGCGCGAACTCGACCGCGAATGGGAAGACGCCGACCAGCACGTCGTACCGATGCCAACTGGCAAAAAGGTCGTCCCGACCGAGGAAGAGTAGCACTTTTGCAGGCGGGCGAGACAGAGTCGATATGTCACTCGCACTCGCCATCGTCGGACTCGTACTGATGGTGATGGGGATCTCCGGATTTTATTCGCCCGAGGGGATGGTAAAAGCGCAGGAACGATATCCGATCGGGCCGACCGACGCCATCGACTCGGAGATGCGATATCACGTCACCAGATTCGCAGCATTGGTCGTCACCGGGATCGGTGCGGTGCTGGTCATCCTTGCGTATCTCCGGTAGAGGACGCCCCTGTCGTGAGCACCCGAATCATTAATCATTTTCGCTGATAATAGCTAGCTATGTACGACGAGGAGGATCTGGCGTCGATCCGCGAGTCCCGTGAGGAGTGGGAGCGAGAGCGTCTCGATCCGGTGCTGGATCGGTACGGTGAGCGCCAGGAGCGCTTTGCGACCGTTTCGAACCACGAGGTCGACCGGCTGTATACGCCCGAGGACGTCGCTGACCTCGACTACGAGGCCCATCTCGGCTTCCCCGGGGAGGAGCCGTTTACTCGTGGGGTCTATCCGACGATGTACCGGGGACGTACGTGGACGATGCGCCAGTTCGCGGGCTTTGGTACCGCCGAGGAGACCAACGAGCGGTTTCACTACCTGATCGACGAAGGCCAGACGGGCCTCTCGACCGCCTTCGACATGCCGACGCTGATGGGGAAGGATTCGGACGACGACCTCACCGACGGCGAAGTCGGCAAGGAGGGCGTCGCCGTCGACACATTGCGGGACATGGAGATCCTGTTCGACGGGATCGACCTTGCGGAGGTATCGACGAGTTTCACGATCAACCCCTCCGCACCGGTGATTTACGCGATGTACGTCGCGCTCGCGGACCAGCGTGGCGTGCCTCGCGAGAAGCTCCGGGGAACGCTCCAGAACGATATGCTCAAGGAATTTATCGCACAGAAAGAATGGGTGATCCCGCCGGAGCCGTCGCTGGATCTCGTGACTGACGTCCTCGAGTTCGCCGTCAGCGAGACGCCGAAGTTCAAACCCGTCTCGATATCGGGCTATCATATTCGCGAGGCAGGCTCGACCGCCGTTCAGGAACTCGCGTTTACGCTCGCCAACGGCTTTGCCTACGTCGAGGACGGCCTCGACAGGGGGCTGGACGTCGACGAGTTCGGGCCGCAGCTTTCTTTCTTTTTCAATTGCCACAACGCTTTCTTCGAGGAGGTCGCAAAGTTCCGCGCGTCTCGCCGGATCTACGCACGACTGATGGACGAATGGTATGACGCTGAGACCGACGGGGCGAAACAGCTGAAGTTCCACACACAGACCGCCGGGCAGTCACTGACCGCCCAGCAGCCGCTGAACAACGTGGTTCGGGTGACGATTCAGGCGCTGGCTGGGGTGATGGGCGGCACCCAGAGCCTGCACACCAACAGCTACGACGAGGCGCTTGCACTGCCCAGCGAGGATGCCGTGCGGGTTGCCCTGCGGACCCAGCAGATCATCGCAGAGGAGTCCGGCGTGGCAGATATCATCGACCCGCTGGGCGGAAGCTTTGCCGTCGAGGCGCTGACCGACGAGGTCGAGGCGGAGACGATGGCGTATCTCGAAGAGATACGGGAGATGGGCGACGGCTCGATGCGGGCAGGCGTCCTGCACGGGATCGACCAGTGGTATTTCCACCGCGAGATTCAGGATGCCGCCTACGAGTATCAGGAGCGAGTCGAGCGCGAAGCCGAGACGGTTGTCGGCGTCAACGCCTACAAGGTCGACGAGGAGACCGAACCGGAGATCCTTTCGGTCGACGAGGGAGTCCAAGAGCGCCAGCGCAGCAGGCTTGCGGACGTCAGGGACGAGCGAGACGATGCCGCCGTGGCAGACGCGCTCGACGATCTGCAATCCGCCATCGAGTCCGGGGAGAACACGATGCCCGCCATCCTCCGTGCGGTGAAGGTCTATGCCACGATGGGCGAGATCATGACCGTCTTCGAGGAGGAGTACGGATCCTACACCGAACAGATCGCCCCGACCTGATCCGCGACGGGTCGGCGCTCTCGGGGGAATGTTTATTCCGTCGTGGGCTGCATGTCATCATGAAACATGACGGACGAGCCAGACGTCGAACTGGAGGCCCGACTCGAAGAGCAGGAGCGGTTCGAGCCGCCCGAAGCGTTCGTCGAGCAGGCGAACGTCTCCGATCCCGAGATCTACGAGGAGTTCGAGGAGGAGTGGCCCGACTGCTGGGAACGGGCCGCAGATCTGCTTGACTGGGACGAAGACTACGACGACGTGCTCGTTGACGAGGAGGCACCCTTCTACGAGTGGTTTGTCGGCGGCGAACTGAACGCGGCGTACAACTGCGTCGACCGCCACGTCGAGTCGGGTCGGAAGAACCATGCGGCGATCAAGTGGGAGGGCGAAGGCGGCGAGACACGCACCTACACCTATCAGGATCTCTACCGCGAGGTAAACGAGTTCGCGGCCGCCCTCCGAGACCTCGGCGTCGAGGAGGACGACGTCGTCACGCTATACATGCCGATGATCCCCGAGCTACCGATCGCGATGCTTGCCTGCGCGCGTATCGGCGCTCCACACTCCGTCGTCTTCGCAGGCTTTTCGGCGGACGCACTCGCAACGCGGATGAACTCGGCAGATTCGGAGTATCTGGTCACGTGTGACGGCTACTACCGCCGGGGTGACGCACTGAATCACAAACAGAAAGCCGACAAGGGGCTCCGAAGCGTCGACGCAGATGTCGAGACCGTGGTCGTCGACCGGCTCGGCGACGAGTTGACCCATTTCCTGGGAGAGCGAGCCCACGACTACGACGAACTGGTCGGCGAGCAGTCGGGTGAACGCGTCGAGCCGGTTTCCCGCGACGCCGAGGACATGCTCTTTCTCATGTATACCTCGGGGACGACCGGGAAGCCAAAGGGGGTCAAACACACGACCGGCGGCTACCTCTCCTATGCGGCGTGGACGTCCCACTCTGTCCTCGATATCAAGCCCGAGGACAGCTACTGGTGTGCGGCCGACATCGGCTGGATTACCGGCCACTCCTACATCGTCTACGGCCCGCTCGCGCTCGGAACGACGACCGTGATGTACGAGGGGACGCCCGATCACCCCGAGAAAGACCGGCTCTGGAAGCTGGTCGAGAAGTACGCCGTCGACATCTTCTACACCGCGCCCACGGCGATCCGCTCGTTCATGAAATGGGGCACGGAGTATCCTGCCAGCAAAGACCTCTCAAGTCTCCGATTGCTCGGGACGGTCGGTGAGCCGATCAACCCGCGGGCGTGGAAGTGGTACTACAAACATATCGGCGACGAGTCCTGTCCGGTCGTCGACACCTGGTGGCAAACCGAAACGGGTGGGATGATGATCACCACGCTGCCGGGGATCGGGACGATGAAGCCCGGCTCTGCCGGTCCGGCGCTTCCTGGCATCGACGCCGAGATCGTCGATACGGCCGGCGAAGCGGTCAGTCCGGGTGACGCGGGCTACCTGACGATCAACAACCCCTGGCCGGGCATGCTCCGGACGCTTTACGATAACGACGAACGGTTCATCAACGAGTACTGGCGTGAGTACTCCGATTCCGACGCCGACGAGTGGGTCTACTTCCCGGAGGACGGCGCGACGATCGACGAGGACGAGTACATTACCGTTCTGGGCCGCGTCGACGACGTGATCAACGTCTCCGGGCATCGTCTCGGTACTATGGAGATCGAAAGCGCCATCGTCGGCGTCCCCGGCGTCGCGGAAGCCGCGGTGGTCGGTGGCTCCCACGAGGTCAAAGGCGAGGCCGTCTACGCCTACGTCATCACCGAGGACGGTACCGAGGGCGACGAGCAACTGTACGATCGGATCATCGAGAACGTAGAGCAGGCGATCGGTCCGTTCGCCCGCCCCGAGGAGATCATCTTCACGCCCGAACTCCCCAAAACCCGCTCGGGCAAGATCATGCGCCGCCTGCTCGAAGACATCGCCAACGGCGATGAACTGGGCAACACGTCGACGCTCAGAAACCCCGAAATCGTAGAGGTGATTCAGGCACAGGTCAGCGCGGACTAGCGCTGCTAGTCGTCTTTTCCGAGACCGTAATACCGGATTGCCAGCAGCGGGATGCCGAGTAGCGTACCGACCGTGACTGCCCCGTAGAGCCCCAGTCCGAGGGCGGTCGGCGGCATCTCGATGAATCCATACAGCGCAACCGTATCCAGATCATCGGCGAGGATGACCGAGAGCACGACACCCATGAACGCGGCGATCCCGACGAGAATGGCATACAGTATCAACACCGCCTGCTGGCCGGTGAGATCCGCGGAGGCGTCAGCACCCTCGAACGTCGTTTCGTTGTCCGTCACAGTCGCTGGTTGGAGTGGTAAACGATTAGGCTTTTCCACTTCCCCTGCTTATTGAGGGGTATGACACAAAAAGAACTGCTCGGGCTGATCTTGACTACGGTTGCCCTGATGATGTTCTCGACCGGTTTCGTTATCGCGCTGAGCTGAGCCGTTCGCCGGCACACTGCGCCGGATTGACGGTCGTACTGTACTCTTTGGCGCTGTTCTCCAGTAGTTGGCAATACGGTTTCTGTATTCAGTTCCGAAATCGAAACAGGTAGAGATCAGCTATTTTCTCTGGAAAGAACACACAACAGCGTTCGAATGTGTGCAATCGGTCGCCACGACAGCCTCCAGACCACGTCCAGTATCGTATCTCGCGGATGTCGGCTACGAGATGGCGGCTGCCACCAACGTCATCGACGACGCCGTCCCTGGCTACGGCGGTCGCTTCGATCCAGAGACTACCTCAGCCGAGTTACGCCCCGTACTCGAAGACCTACTCGCGGCTGGACTCACTCAGCTTCGCTCCGCTCCTTGCTTCGAATCCGCTGGACATGTTCGCCGCTCGCGGGTTTGCTCGCAGCAGAAGTAGTCCCGGGCGGATATCGAACCACGAGGACTCGAATCCTCTCGTCCTCTGATCTCGAATCCTTGAGGATACCTGCTGCTCACGACGTTGTTCGCAGCAGAAGTAGTCCCGGGCGGATATCGAACCCCAGTCACTCCGCTTTGCTCCGCTCCTTGCTTCGAATCCGCTGGACATATTCGCCGCTCGCGGGTTTGCTCGCGGCAGAAGTAGTCCCGGGCGGATTCCCTCTAAAAAGGTATTAATCCTTTCAACCCGTGCGTCTATCTATCATGGGAAATCTAAATGACCGGCTCTGGTGAATCACTAGACAGCACCGGAACGAACCGTCAGAACTAGGAAGTT
>NZ_JAKRVY010000003.1:300142-334881 GCF_023638055.1 Natranaeroarchaeum aerophilus
TTCAGCCCAAAATGCGGTCGAGCGGTGTGGGGGCGTTCGAGGAATCGGAACACCCCAAACGGTGAGCTCCCATCCGACCGTCGACAACCGGATTCACTCCCCGAACGATTCGATCTCCGGCGAGAACAGCGCCTCGACCTCACAGTCGAAGAACATCGCCAGTTTGAACGCCAGTTCCAGCGAGGGGTCATACCGCTCGCGCTCGATGGCGTTGATCGTCTGCCGGGAAACCCCGACCGCCGTGGCGAGTTCGCCCTGGCTCAGCCCTTCGCGTTCGCGATACGTATCGATCTCGTTGTTCATTTGTACTGTCTCTTCGCGAGCCACTGGGCCCCGACATAGACGAGGATCAACAGCAGATACCCCCAGATCGCCCCCCGGAGCGCGGCGGGCGCGGTATAGATGCCAGTCGAGTTGAGCACGACTTCCGCCGGGAGACCGACGATGGTCACAACGACGACGACCGTCAGGGTCGTCGCACTCGCCTCCCGTTCGATCTGCCGTTCGAGTTCGTCCTGGACGGCGACCGGCGAGCGCCAGTAGCCGACAGCCATCCCCAGACAGCCGAGCCAGTACAGCCCCAGCCCGGCGTAAAGCACCAGCGGCTCGCCGGTGACCATCCACGCGGCTGTCGCAACGAAGATACTGGCAACGCCAGCCCCGACCGACCGGCTGATCCACTCGCTGTACTGTTCTCGGGTCTCGACGAGTCCGTTCGCGGTGAGGTCTTCGGTCATGCGTTGGTGTAAAACACCCTTTACAGTAAAGAAGATTTTACACCCTGATAAAAATACCGATCAGCTGGGGTCGATAGTGGGACTCGAAAAGCAATCGATCGCCACCCGAGGCTTACGACCGCCAGAACGAGGCCGTAAACAGCACGATGACAGGGATGATCTCGATCCGGCCGACCCACATCCAGATCACCATCGCCGCCTTGGTCGTCATCGGGAACACGTCGTAGGTGCCGTAGGGACCGGCGGGGCCAAAGGCCGGGCCGATGTTGAGGAAGGTCGAGGCCGCCGCACCAAGGGCGTCGAACTCGCCGAAGTTGCCGACGTCGTACAGGCCAGTCCGTGCGCCGTCAACGACGATAAAAACGGTCGCAAAGAAGACGCCGACGATCGCGACCAGCGTGTACGAGTAGATGTCACGGATCGTCTCCTCGTCGATCGCGTTTCCGCTCAGGCGGATCGGCCGAACTGCGCCGGGGTGAACCGAGGTGAACAGGTCACGACGGAACGCCTTGAACACGACCAGCCAGCGCAGCGACTTGATCGAACAGGTGGTCGATCCGGCCATGCCGCCGAGGAACATGCACATGAGCAGGAGATGTTTGGCGAACGGTGACCACTGGTTAAAATCTGCGTTCGCGTAGCCCGTCGTCGTGATGATCGAGACGACGTTAAACATCGACTGGCGAAGCGTATCGTGAAGACCATTGCCGGTGGGGTTCTCTTTGACGCTCAAAACCGCAAACACCAGCGCCGAGAACAGCAGGACGGTCCCCAGATAGAAGCGAAACTCCTCGCTCTGGCGGAGCCGATCGACGTTCCCCTGGAGGACGAAGTACATCAGGACGAAGCTCGTCGATCCGAGGAACATGAACGGCATGATCACCCACTGGACGATCGGTTCGAACGCTTCGATACTGAGCGGCTCCGGCGAGAATCCGGCGGTCGCGACGCTGGTGAACGCGTGGGCGACCGCGTTGAACAGATCCATGTTCGGCGCGAGCCCGCTGAGGCCGAGCGTGTAGAGAACGACGATCGCCGTCACCGTGAGCCCGGCGTAGAGCTTCAGGATCAGACGAGCGGTGTCTTTGATGCGCGGCGTGAGCTTGTCGACGTTCTCGTACTGGGTCTCGGTCTCCATCAGCTGTGCCCCACCGACGGAGAGCCGGGAGAGAACCGCCGTTACCAGGATGAGGATGCCGAGCCCGCCGAGCCACTGGATGAGCTGTCGCCACATCATGATCGACCGGTCGTGAACACTGAAATCCCGCAACACGGTCGCACCGGTCGTGGTGAGGCCGCTCATCGCCTCGAAGGCGGCGTTGATCGGATGGGCGATCGTCCCGTTGCCCGCAACCACGAAGGGGATCGCACCGACGAGCGCGACCAGTAGCCAGGAGAGCGACACCATGAGAAACGCCTCGCGAGGACCGAGATCGCCCTCGCTCTCGAAGTGCTCGAAGAGCACTCCGACGAGCAACGTGATCGCGATCGTCACGACAAACGGCACTACCGGTTCGCGGTAGTAGACCGCGAGCACGAGCGGGAAACAGAGCGGCAGGGCGAGCCACTTGAGAACCGAACCGGTCAGGTTCAAGCTCTGACGCCAGTCGACCCGGACTCTCATGGTCGTAATCGCTGCATACTGGTGGCCTTGACCTGCCGATAATTAAGTCCGACTATTGAGAACGCGTCGACCATCTGTCCGGTTGACTTGCTAATTCACAGTCGGCACTGGTTCCATAAATCCATAGATGGGGGCAGTGATGATCGTCGACATTGTTACGACCAAATTGTTATAATCCCTCTTCGAGGGTTTTGTGGACGCCCAGACAACCCACAGACCGTCGCTGCAAGCAGAATAACGATTTCGTACCGAGTCACAGGATGATCGGAGAGTTGTACTCCAATCCACACGACCAGAATAACGACCACGACGACGGCAAAGAGGTCGCCAGACGAGCGAGGCGATCGGAGTCGTGGGACCGAACGTTCATATCTGTCTCTCGAAGTCCGGTTAGTCGTCCTCGTCGTCTGTCGGTTGCGGGAGTGCAATTACCGGCACTGGAGCGTCCGAAATGAGCCGAGTAGAAGCATTACCCGTGAGCAGCCGTGATAGTCGTCCCTGCGGTCGCGGAACGAACACCAGCGATGTCGCATCGATATCTACCGCCACGTCGGATAGGACTTCTGCGACGTCGGTTCCGTACTCGAGACGGCTCTCCGTTTCGTACCCGGCGGCCTGCAAACGCTGTTCAACGAGTGAGAAAATTCGCTCCGCCTGATCTTCCCTCGCCGCCAGCGGTGCCTTGTCCGGTGTCCCACCCCCCTTTTCGATGACGTGGACGATGGTGAATTTTGAGGAAGCATCCTCGCTCGATAGGTGTTCGATAATCGCGTCACAGGTCCGTTCAGCGTCGTCTTCGTGTGCAATGGGGATAAGTACCCGAGTCGTTAGTTGTGTCATGATTATGATTGTTTGAGGTGGTACGTGGCGATTATATCGTTGCCACAGTGCGGGCAGTCGGTTTCCGGATTGTCGACCGTCGTCCCACAGTTTCGACACTCGTAGATCGAATCGGTGCCGGCTGTCCAGTCGGTTCTGACTTTTCCGAGCAACTTACGGAACATTACGGTACACCTCCTTCGGAGGACGCACCGACAACGGTATCAGTAACAGTAGGTTCGGTCACAGTCCTCGCACTCCCGCTTGTTCCCGGGCTCAGGGACTCACGAACGGAATAGTTGATCATCGGAGATCACATCTCGGACGGAGTAACGGGGTGGAACGCCTCGATAACGCCGTCGGGGTTCCCCTCTTTCGAGACGAGTGTGACGACGTCGTCACGTTGCACGATCGTCTCGCCACGTGGCGTTAGAACGCGCCCGTCCCGCTCGATTGCAACTACGAGCGCGCCATCGTCGAGAATGCCGCGTTCGGCGGCCTCAGCGAGCGAGAGATCCACGATCGGTGCGTCACCGTCGACGGTCACCTCGACGATATCCGTTCCCCCGGCGAGCCTGAGAAAATCAGTCGGCTGCCAGGCTGGTGCTACGTCGTCGCCGCCATAGGGCGCGTACGGTTCGACTACCTCGTTCTGGACGAGGCTCCGATCGACCACGTCGATACCCAGCTCCGAAATCGAACGCGTGATGCGTTTGAAATCCGCCGTCGTCTCACCGGCGGCGAGGACGTGGAGGTTTCGCGTTCCGCTCATCAGTTCTCGCACGTTCACGACGCCGCGAACGTTCCGAACCTCCTGGGCGAGCGATTCGAGATCCGCTGGCGAAACGGTACAGACGTACAGAGAGGTGAGCTTGTCGTCCGCCCGTTCGAGGTCGATACTCGCGTGATAGCCTCTGATGATCCCCTGCGCTTCGAGCTGGTCGATCCGATTCCGGATCGTTGCGGGGGAGACGTTGACCTGTTCGGCGATCATCGGGGCCGACGTCTTTCGGGCGTCGGCCATGAGCGCGTGGATAATGCGGCGATCGATGTCGTCGATCCGATAGTTGGCCCTGTTGTTTGACACGGGATGACACCCTCGTAGAGAGTGAATTCATCTTCCAACAGTATAATACCATAGGATGAATTATCCCTGATTTTTCTCCCCCTCTATTGCGGATTCGAGAATCGTACCGAGGAATTTATGAAAGGAGCACTGTGTGGGTACAGTATGGCTATCCGACTACTACATCGAGTCTTCTCGTGGATTACTGCGAAACCGGGGGGGTGGAGAGCCGATGGCTGACCAGGAGTTAGCCCGCGATCTCGGCTTCCTCGAAGCGTACACGCTGGGACTGGGGACGATGATCGGTGCCGGGATCTTCGTGCTCCCGGGCATCGTCGCGGAGAGCGCAGGCCCGGCGAGTATGATCGCGTTCGCCATCGGCGGCGTCGTCGCCCTGCTTGCCGCACTCTCCCTTTCGGAGCTGGCGACAGGGATGCCCAAGGCGGGTGGAAGTTACTACTACGTGAACCACGCGCTCGGGAGTTTCTTCGGAACGATCATCGGCTTCGGGATGTGGGCCGGACTGATGTTCGCGACGGCGTTCTACATGCTCGGGTTCGGGCAGTACCTGCTGAATCAGCCATCGAGCGCACCGCTCGTGATTCTGGCGGGGCTCATCATGGCAACGCTCCTCGTCGCGCTCAACTACCGCGGTGTCAAAGAGACGGGGTCGCTCCAGAACGTCATCGTCATCTTTCTCGTTGGGCTGATTCTGACCTTCATCGCCGTGGGAGTGCTGGCAGTGAATTTCGGTCTCCTCGATCCGTTCGCGCCGCAGGGATGGCCGGCAGTCGGCGCGACCGCGGGAACAGTTTTCGTGACGTTCATTGGCTTCGAGGTGATCGCGACCAGTGCCGAAGAGATCAAAGATCCGGGTCGGAACCTTCCGCTGTCGATGATCGCGGCCGTCGTCACACCGACGATCCTCTACATTCTGGTGATGTTCGTCAGCACGGGGACGCTCGAAATCAGTGCGCTGGCTGGCTCGGACGTCCCGGTCGCCGACGTCGCCGCGGAAGCCGCCGGACTGTTCGGAGCGTTGAGTCTCGCCGGATACACGCTGGAGTTCGCCGCAGTCGGGTCCGGCATAATGATCGTCGGAGCCATTCTGGCGACGATTTCGTCGGCGAACGCGTCGATCCTCTCGGCCGCACGCGTCAACTTTGCGATGGGCCGTGATCAGATCCTGACGAACTGGTTGAACCAGATTCACGAGCGATACCAGACGCCGTATCGCGCCATAATCGCAACCGGTGTCGTCATTCTCGCGCTCATCGCCAGTCCGTTGCCGATCGATACGCTCGCCGACGTCGCTAGCTTTATGTTCCTCATCACCTACGCGCTCGTCCACGTGGCCGTGGTCGTGCTACGTCGGGCGGACCCGGAAGCGTACGAGCCCGACTTCCGGATTCCCTCGGTGCTGTATCCCACCGTCCCGATTCTCGGGTTCCTGACGTGTATCGCGATCATGCTCCAGATGGGAGAGGTCGATGCGGTCTTTTCGGTCGGGACGACCGAGATATCGCTCGCACCGATCTCGTGGGTCCAGCTGATCGGCGTCGGCATCATCCTTGCGAGCATCGCCTGGTATCAGTTCTACGCGAAAGAGCAGGCGATTTCGACGACGCTCATCGGCGAAGCAGTCGCACCGCAGGAGACAGAAACGCCCGAGAACGACGTCTACCGGGTCGTCGTTCCGGTGGCAAACCCCGCGACGGGAGGCGCGCTTATCCGATACGCCGCGGCGAGTGCGGCAGGCCGTGACCGAACCGGTGAGGTCGTTGCAGTCAACGTGATCGAGGTACCGCCACAGACCTCGCCCTCGCAGATCGAGTTCGAAGAAGAGCGCGTCGAAAATCAGCGGACGCTGCTGGAAAATGCACGGGACGTCGCCGAGGACCTCGATATCGCCGTCAGAACGCGGGCGATCGTCGGCCGAAACGCGGGCGATACGCTCCTGTCCGTCGTCGACGAGGAGGATGCAGATCACATGCTGCTCGGCTGGGGGGGCGAGCGGCGGCGGCGGGACGTCCTCTTCGGTAGCACGATCGATCCAATCCTCGAACGCGCACCGTGTGAGCTGACGCTCGTCAAGGACCCGAGCGAGACGCCCGGACGCATCGTGACGCTTGCCGGTAGCGGCCCGAACGCTCCCGTTTCGACCCGACGTGCGGGCGAGCTACGACGGGCGTTCCCGGACAGCACGCTGACCCTCCTGAACGTGCAGCCGAAACCGGGCGCGGACGACGCCGAAACGGACCCAACCGAGGTCGGCCAGGAAGCGATTTCGGCGGTCGCCAGCGCGGCCGGTCTTGACGCCGATGAGTACGAACCACGCGTTATCGTTAGCGACGACGTCCGTGGGACGCTCCTCGACGCAGTCTCGGAGTACGAGACGGTCTGTGTCGGCGCGACAGGATCGAGTACCGTTGCACAGGCGCTCTACGGCTCGATCCCACAGACCATCGTCGAGCAGAGTACCGGAACGGTACTGATGGCCCGCGGTGAGAATCGAACACCGCGAACGTTCCGTCGGGCGCTGATACAGCGACTGAGTAGCCAGGAAGAAGAATCCAGTTAAATCAGCGCAGTCAGCTCGTCGATCATCTGGGTTTCGGTGAACAGGACGACGTGGTCGTTCGCCTCGAACACCGTATCACCACGCGGAATCACGAGTTCTCCGTTTCGTGAGATCGCACCGATCACCACACACTCCGGAAGGCTGTCCATCGCGTCAGCGATTTTCCGCCCGACGAGTTTACTGTCGTCGCTGATCTCGAGTTCGAGCACTTCCGCACGGTCGTGTTCCAGCATCGCGATCTTCTCCGTCTGATCGCCCCGGGTAAAGCGGATGATCTCCTCGGCCGTCTCCTCCCGAGGGCTTATCGCGACGTCGATGCCGACTGCCTCGAACAGCTCCGCGTATTCGGTGTTCTCGATTATTGAAATCTTGCGCTCGACGCCGAGTTTCTGGGCGAGCATCGAGACGAGGAGGTTCTTGTCGTCGTGTTCGAGCGCCGCGACGACCATATCCGCCTTGTCGATGTGTTCACGTTTGAGAAACTCCATGTCCGTCGCGTCGTGCTCCCAGACGGACGTGTTCGGGAGCCACTCGGCGATGTCACGGGCCCGGTCGTGATCCTGTTCGATCAGGTCCGGGTGATAGCCGTGTTCCTCGAAGAGTCGCGCCGTGTGATAGCCGATCTCGCTCCCGCCGACGATCACGACCTCGTCGACGTCACTGCTCGACTGGACGGTGTCCGTGGCGAACTGTTTCACCGAGCCCGGACTTCCGATGACGACGACTCGGTCGTGTTGCTCGATGACGGTGTCACCGCGAGGGATGATCAGTTCCTCGTCCCGGAAGACGGCGGCGAACGTGAGCGAATCCCATCGGTCCGCCTCGCGGACGGTGTGTCCGACGATAGGGCTGTTCGCCCCGATTTCGAACTCGGCCATCCGGACGAGCCCGCCGATAAACGAGTCGACATCGTGTGCACCGGGAAAGCCGGAGAGGCGGAAGATCGCTTCGGCGGTCAACAGATCGGAACTCGCCATGAAGTCGACGCCGAAGGCATCGTCCGCGTTCTGCCAGGTCTTCAGGAGGCTGTGACGCTTGACGCGCGCCATAGTGAAGATATCGCCGGTCGTCTTCGCTGCGCCACAGGCGACGATATTCACCTCGTCGATATCGGTCGAGGCGATCAGCATATCCGATTTCTCGATCCCGGCCTGCTGCAGGGTGGCGAGATCGGTGCCGTCGCCCTGAATCACCAGCGCGTCCAGATCGTAGGTCAGATCATCGACGAGCGCGTTGTCGCGTTCGATGACGACGACCTCGTGGGTCTCCGTGAGGTTTTCGGCGATCGATCGACCGACTTCACCGGCACCGACCACGATCACGCGCATGGGCTATCGTCCCCGTTCATTACTGTAGGAGTTGTGCAGGTGATGGTATGTGCCTTGCGGAGAGCCCCGGTCGCGTTTCGACGATTTCTTGACCCCTGAAAAGGTTGAATTCGGTAATGCACGTACTGGGAAGTGAGTATCCGTGAGATGGCAGATCGACTGGCGGGCGAGTCTCAGCCTCGTCGGAACGGTCGTGAAGTATCTCGCGCTCACGATGCTGATCCCGCTGACCGTCGCCGTCATCTACTGGGAGGACGTCTGGGTGTTCGTCGCGTCCATGCTGATCGCTGTCACGATCGGGCTCTCGCTCGAACGGCTCGATCCCGATCCCGATCTCGGACCGGAAGAGGCGCTGTTGCTTGTTGCCATCTCGTGGTTTGCAGCGGCACTGATCGGTGCGATCCCATATCTGCTCGCCGGCTACGGCACCGCCTCGACGCTGGCACATCCGGTGAACGCGCTGTTCGAGTCGACGAGCGGCTTTACGACGACCGGGGCGACCGTGCTGGGCGAGATCAGTTTCGAGCGACACTCCCACGCACTGTTGATCTGGCGACAGCTCACACAGTGGCTCGGCGGGATGGGAATTATCGTGCTGATGATCGCTATTCTCCCCGAGCTGGCGGTCAACGGCGCGCAGCTAATGAGCTCGGAAGCACCCGGCCCGGAGTTACAGAAACTGACGCCGAAGATCGCCGAGACGGCGCGAGCGCTCTGGCTGGTCTACTTCGGCTTTACCATCCTGCTCATCTGCATCCTCTACGGGCTCCATCTGGCCGGACAGGCGCCGAACATGAACCTCTACAACGCCGTTGCACACGGCTTCACGACCCTCCCGACGGGCGGGTTCTCCCCGCAGGCCGACAGCATCGCGGCCTTTTCGGCGATCGTCCAGTGGGTAATCATCCCCTTCATGGTGATTGCGGGAGTGAACTTCGCGCTGTTCTGGCACCTGCTCCGCGGCGAGGCCCGTGAGATGCTCAACAACACCGAGTTCCGGGCGTACACCGGTGCGATCGCGATCTTCATCGCGATCCTGTCGTTCCTGCTCGCCCGCGGTGCCGCACCAGTCCTCGACCTCGGCGGCGCGACCGAGGGGCTTACCGAGAACACGGTCCGGCAGGCGGCGTTCCAGATCGGCTCGCTGATGAACTCGACCGGATACGCGACGAGCGACTTCGCACAGTGGGACGGCCACGCACAGATCTTCCTCCTCTTCGTGATGTTCGTCGGCGGCTCGGCCGGGTCGACAGGTGGTGGTGTCAAAGTCATTCGCTGGCTGGTCGTACTCAAAGCGGTTCGGCGTGAGCTGTTCGTCACCGCACATCCGGACGCAGTCCGTCCCGTCCGACTCGGCGGAAACATCGTTAGCGAGGATGCCGTCAGAGGGATCGTGGCGTTCACACTCCTGTATCTCCTCTTGTTTGCCGTCTCCGCGGTCCTCATTTCGCTCGATTCCGCGCGGATCGGCTATCAGTTGACGGCGCTCGAAGCGATCAGTGCCTCGCTGGCGACGATCGGAAACATCGGACCGGGCTTTGGCTCGCTCGGCCCGTTCGGGAGTTATCTCCAGTTCTCCGACGCCTCGAAACTGCTGATGATCTTCCTGATGTGGGTCGGCAGACTGGAGATCGTCCCAGTTCTCGCACTGTTCGTCAGCGGCCTGGACCAGTGATGAGATCACTGCCGTGACGTGTGCTCCGGCGGACCCTCTTGTTATCTAATCTACAATTTTGGAGAAAACCACGGTACAAAACCCACATACTTCCTATCTCCTCAGTAATTAGGCGTATGTTTTTTATGACCAACTTCAGTACCAACGTAGAGAAGAAAAGATCGTGAATAACTGATTCATCATGAGTACCAGCACCGGCGGGACCTCGACGACACTGCTGTTTGCAGGCCTCGGGAGCGCGCTGGGTATCGTTGCAGCGGGATCGGCGATGATTGGTACAAGGCCCTTACTGCTCTCGGTAACTGGGTCCGTGCCGGGGAGTGTTGTCACCGTGCTGGTGGGAGTCGGTGCCCTCTGTGCCGGTTTCGTGCTGGGGATTACGCACGAGCGTCACATGACCGATGAATCGTCAGAAAGCCCGGCGACGGCAAGCTCGACTCCGGACCAGTTTCGGATGTTCTTCGAGCACGCCCCGATCCCAGCGGTTGGGGTCAGTATCGACGAGGAGGGGCAACCGGTCGTCGAACACGTCAATGCGAACTTCGAGGAAGTGTTCGGGTTCGACGCGGAGACCCTCAAAGACGAATCGCTCGCGGCGCATATCGTCCCGCCGGAAAAACGCGATACGTCGGCCGCTCTCGTCGGAGAACTGGATGACGGGTGCATCGTTGAGGGGGAAGTCCAGCGCGAGACGAACAGGGGCTTTCGCACATTCGCGTTCACGGGAGTCCCGGTCGGTATGGACGAGAGCGAAGTCGACGCCTACGCGATTTACTCCGACGTCACGACCGAACAGGAGCAGCGCCAGCGGTTACAGGTCCTTTACCGCGTTCTCAGACACGACTTACGGAATCGTATGAACGTCGTGAAAGGGAATGCGGAGATCATCTGCGAGGAGATCACCGATCCCGAACTACGCGAGTGGGCCGAAGCACTCAGCGCCTCGGCGGACGAGTTGATCGAGCTCAGCAGCCAGACCAGACAGATCGAACGCTCGCTCGACGCGGGCGACTATGCCCGACACACCATTGATGCGGCAGACCTCGTAGAGGACGTGCTCGGGGAGGTCTCGACCCAGTATCCCGAGGTCGAGAGCCAGTACACCACGCCGGACGAGCTACACGTCGTCGCCAACGGCCTGATCGATACTGCGGTCAAGAACGCCATCAAGAACGCCTTCGAACACAACGTCGGTCCGGACCAGAACGTCGATGTTACCGTCCGCGCGGCATCTCGGAACTACGCCGAGATCAGTATCCGGGACGATGGGCCGGGGATCCCCGAGTCCGAACGCCGATTGTTCGACGGGGGAAGCGAGATCACCCAGCTCCAGCATGCGAGCGGGCTCGGGCTGTGGTTGCTCAACTGGATCGTCACACAGTCCGGCGGCGAAATCGAACTCACAGATACGACGCCGACGGGAACGGACGTCCGGATCCGGCTTCCACTCGCCTACCGGGAGACGGAGCCTGCGGGGACAGCAGACGAAGTCGCAGGCGACTGAGTACCGGCACCGGTCCGACGCACTCAAAACCATATCCTACCGGCGATCAGGGATAGCACGCCGGCGCGGAATACGGAGGTTATCCATCCCCCCTCGAGAGTAAGCTGGGAGAAACAATGAGTAACTACCCTGTCCCATCGACGCGTGGGAATACTCGATCGGTCCCCAGCAACGACACGTTCGAGCGATACCGAGACGGAGGCAGGTGAGAACCGGCCACCAGCAGTCCGACTCGACGGCGTCAGCCACGAGTATCGACTTGCTGGCGGACGATTCCGGTCAGGCCAGACCCGCTCCCTGCAGGCGCTCCGGGACGTCTCACTCGACGTACAGCCGGGAACGATCGTCGGGATACGGGGGCCGAGCGGGAGCGGGAAGTCGACACTGCTTCATGCAGTCTCCGGACTACTCGTCCCGACGAGTGGCACGGTCTCGCTGCTCGGGATCGATCTCACCGAGCTCGGCGACCGGCGGCGAGCACAGGTCCGTCGCCGTCACGTCGGGATCGTCTTCCAGGGCTTTCATCTGCTTCCCTCCCTGTCGGCCCGGGCGAACGTCGCGCTCCCGCTGGTTGGTGCCGGTGTCGGACGGACGGAGCGCCGAAAGCGAGCGAGCGAACTCCTCGACGCCGTCGGTCTCGGCGAACGCACGACGCACCTGCCGGGTGAACTCAGTGGCGGGGAGCGCCAGCGCGTCGCCATTGCGCGGGCGCTTGTGACCGACCCTGACGTGATCGTCGCCGACGAGCCGACCGGCGAGCTCGATACGGAGACGGGAGAGACCGTCCTGGACCTGCTGACGGAACTCGGCCGGAACCGGGCGGTACTGGTCGCCTCGCATGACGCTACAACCCTTTCCGTCGCGGACCGGGTTCTCTCCCTGCACGACGGGCAGGTGGTCGAGCGTGACCGATGACGGCGGCCGCCGCGGCCGATTCAGCGGACTGGTCGGACTCGCCCTGACGCGCCTCTGGAAACAGGCGACCCGGACGACGTCGGGACGCCTCGTCGCCACGGTCGCGGGCGTCGCCCTGACGATTGCATTGCTCTTGCTCGTTACTGGTATCGCACTCGCACTTGCAGGCAACGGAATCGCGGCTGCAGACGACGCGGACGTCCGGATCGCCCCCACCGAGGAAACCGTCGTGGCGTCAGTAGACGGCGTCGAGGGGGTGAGGCTCGGGGCGACCAACGAAAACGCCGAATCGATCCGAGGACAGGAGGAGATCGATCATGCCTCGCCGGTACTCGTCGAATCTGCCCGCCTCGAACCGTCCGACGGCGACGAATCACAGATCGTACTGCTGGTCGGCGTCGTCCCCGACGACGAGCCTCGAACTGTCGCCGGGCTGTCGACTGCGGCGCTCGAACCGGGCGATCCCCACTACGCCGACGGCGCGTACGACGGCCCACGAGCGGAGGAACTCGTGCTCTCCGAGACGGCAGCCGAACGGTTCGAAGGCGACCCCGAGCGACTTGTTCGCGCCAGCGACCGAAGCGACCGGGATATTGGCTTCGACGTCACGGCGGTCGAAGCGACGGAGGAGAACCACTCAGTCGCGCTCGTTCACCTCGGCGACCTCCAGTCGCTGGCCGGGACGGAGAGCGACGGTCTCGCCGATCGAGTGCTGGTGTGGGGCAATAGCGATGCGGCCACCGCCGCGGGCGAAGATCGCTATCCTGATGCGACGGTCCAGCAAACGGCGGCGACGAACCCCGCGGCGCTGTTCGACGACGACCTCGCGTTCGCCACGAGCCTGATCGCGCTCGTGGTTGGAATCGGGATCTGTGCCTCCTTTATTACGACGACGATGGGGATGACCGTCGAGGAGGACCGGCAGGTGCTCGCAGTGCTCGAAGCCATCGGCTTTCCGGCGTACAGCCGACTCGCAGTCGTGGGCATTTCGACGCTCGCAACGACGCTTGCCGGAGCCGTGCTCGGGGTGGGACTGGGCTGGCTCGGCATCCTCGCCGTGAACCGCCTCGTCGAGGCGACCGTCGCCGTTGCCCATCCACTGTTCGTCCCCTACGCGGTCGGTATTGCACTCGTCTCGGGATTGCTTGCCGTTCCGTACCCGCTCGTCGTCGCCGCACGGACCACCGTCCTGGACGAGGTGGGACGATGAGCCGGAACAAAAACATCGTCCGGACGACCGCCATCTTCGGCATCGCGGCGGCACAGCTCCGACGCTCGCCCGGTCGGACCGCCCTGACCGTGCTGGCTGTCGCGGTCGCCGTACTCTCCGTGACCCTACTGGCGAGCCTCGGTGTCGGCGTCGTCGACGTGGGCGAGGAGAGCCTCGGGGATGCCGACCGGGATCTCTGGCTCACGGCGGAGGGGTCGGAAACGGACAACGGAATCGTCGACGCGAGCGAGGTCGCGGCATCGATAGACGACAGAGAGGACGTCCGAACCGCCGCACCGATCGCATTACACGACGTGTATCTGGGATCTGATGAGGGTGAACTCCGGCGCGTTCCGGCGGTCGGCGTTCACGAGACCCACCGCGGCTACGGCTTCCAGGAGGGCGACGGTTTCGAACTCGAACCTGCGGATTATCGGGACGCGCCACGCTCGGACTCCGTGCGGAGCGAGATCGTCCTCGATCCGCGAACCGCCGCGGCGCTCGACGTCTCGGTCGGCGGCACCGTCCGGATCGGCGCGAGCAGGGAGCACGCCGACCGGGAGTTCACTGTCGTCGGCACGTCCGCCCACCACTCGACGCTACTCGGGGAACCCGCCGCGACCGTCCCGCTCGCCGACCTGCAGTATATTACCGGGACAAGCGGGACCGACCGGGCGACGTTCGTGATGGCAGATACCACGGACGACGCCGACGGCGCGGTCGTTCGCGACGAGATCCAGGAGGAGTATCCCGAGTACGCCGTCCGGACGAGCGACGAGCAGGTCGAGATGATGCTCACCGACAGGCCGGTCGTGATCGCAAGCGGGGCCACGCTGGTCGGTCTCGCAGTCGTCGGCAGTACCATTCTGCTGGTCAACCTGTTCGTCCTCGTCGCCTACCAGCAGCGTGACGAACTCGCCGCGCTGCGAGCAATTGGGCTTTCACAACGCCTGCTCGCCGCCACGATCGGCGCACAGGGGCTGTTCGTCGGGATCTTCGGCGGGCTGCTCGGGATCGCCGCGACGCCGCTGCTCAGAAACGTGTTGAACCGCGTGGCTGCGTCGACCGTGGGTATCGAAGGGTTGCTGATAACGCCGACCGAGGTGTACGTCGCCGGGTTCGCGCTCGCGCTCGCACTTGGCGGAATCGTCGCAGTCGTCACCGGCTGGCACGCGGGACGCTATGCACAACTTGAGCGGCTGAACGTATGATCAAGCAGGCAGTGATACCGTACAGGTCAGACGGCCATCACTCGTATCTGAGCGCGTCGATCGGATCGATCCGTGCTGCTCGCCAGGCCGGGTACAGCCCCGAGATGATACCGACGGCGACCCCCACGATGATCGCCAGGGCGACGTATTCGAGTGGATACACCAGCGGCAAGTCGATATACCACGTTGCTAGATACCCTGCTGCGAGCCCGAGTACCGTCCCCAGCACGGCACCGACCAGTCCAAGGACGACGGCTTCCGTCAGGAAAAGGCCGAGTACGTCGCGGTTCTGTGCCCCGACCGCCTTCATGATCCCGATCTCGCGCGTGCGTTCGGTCACCGAGACGAGCATGATGTTCGCGATCCCGATCGACGCGACGACGAGCGAGATCGCGGCGACGCTGACCACGAAGTTCTGTAACAGATCAAAGATCGCCTGTAGCTGCGCCAGTAACTCCCTGCTCGTCTCTAGGGAGACCCGAAGATCGTCACCCAGAAACTCGCTGGCGTCGGACTCGTTACTTTCGAGGTATGTAATCGCTGCGGCCCGCGCATCCGAAATCGCCGTCGGATCGGCCGATTCGGCCTCGACGATAATCAGAGTGAAACGGACGTCGTCGACCTCCTCGCCGTCCCCGCGACCGAGCTGTTCGGCATAGTACGGGTCCGTCGGGACGTAGATGCGGGGCGACTGCTCGAACCCCTCGAACGGACTCAACCCCTCCGACGTGTCGGTTCGCCCGACAACCTCGGCGTCGATCTCCTGGCCGCCCAGCAGCGTGATGGTGATCTCGTCACCGATCTCGACGTCCTCCTCGAAGCCCTCCGCGGCTGCAGGGTTGACCACCGCCTCCTGCGCACCTGGATCGAACTGACGGCCGTCCTCGAGAGAGCTCTCCCGCACGTAGGATGGGCCTGCCGCGATGACGCCGTCACCCAGCGGAACCCGTTCGCCACCGACTTCGACGGCCTGCGTCTGGAGCGGAGCGTACCCGTAGGCCTCGTCCACGTCGTCGAGGTCGCGGACGGCATCGAGGTCCCGGTCGCTGAAGACCGGCTGGGCACCCGCACCGGGGCCCCCATCGACATCGGGATCCGCAGCCCACCCGTAGAGGTTTCGCTGGTCATCCGGGCTGATCTCTCCGAGAACACCCGCCTGCAGGCTCGCGCCGAGCGTGACGAACGCGACCACCGTCGCGACGCCGATGACGATGCCGAGAATCGTCAGTACCGACCGGAGCCGATTGCCCCTGATCGTGCGTATCGACATCCGGAGGCTTTCGACTGGATCCACGACTAGGTCCCCGCCCCTTGGTCCCGGTTATCGGAGACTGACCGATCAGACGGCTCGACCGGTTCGATCCGCTGGATCGCCCCATCGAGCAGGTGGACGATCCGGTCGGCGCGTTCGGCGACGTGACGTTCGTGGGTGACCACGATCAGTGTGGTGCCGGCGTCGTGAAACTCGGCGAACAGATCGAGCACTTGTGCTTCGGTTTCGGTATCGAGATTACCCGAGGGCTCGTCGGCGAGGACGAGCACTGGATCGTTAACCAGTGCCCGTGCGAGCGCGACACGCTGGCGCTGCCCACCGGACAGTTCGTTGGGAAAGTGGTCGGCACGGTCGGCGATGCCGACCCGCTCCAGCAGGTCACGCGCGCGCTTGCGCCGCTCTCGCCGGTCGATCCCCTGAAACACCTGCGGCAACGCGACGTTGCCGAGTGCTGTCAGTCGCGGCATGAGATTGAACGTCTGGAAGACGAAGCCGATCTCGGTGCCGCGAAGCCGCGTCCGCTCGCGACCGGAGAGCTGACTGACGTCTTTTCCGTCGACGATGACCGCGCCGCTGGTCGGCGTGTCGAGGCATCCAATGAGGTTCATCAACGTCGACTTCCCTGACCCACTCGGCCCCATGATCGCAGTGTAGGAACCACGCGAGATATCGAGGGTCACTCCATCGAGTGCGTGGACCGGTTCACCCCGCTGGTACGTTTTTCGGACGGCATCGAGGGAAATCGCTGCATCCGTCCCTGACATACGACGGATACGAAAGCTGCGATGAAAAAAGCAACACCCGGTACTGTGGGTGCTACGGGCAGTGTACTCGCCGGAAACGCAGGTCGAATAGCGACTCAGCCGTCGAGGCCGAGCAGCCGGTCGACCAGACGTTCGGGCTCGAACTTCTCCAAGTCGTCGTAGCCCTGCCCGACGCCGAGGAAGAGGATCGGCTTCCCGGTGACGTGGGCGATCGAGATCGCTGCGCCGCCCTGGGAGTCGGCGTCCGCTTTCGTGAGGATCGTGCCGTCGATCTCCGCGGCATCGTTAAACTGCCGGGAGCGCTGGACGGCGTCCTGCCCGGCCACCGCCTCGTCGACGAACAGCGTCATGTCCGGATCGACGACGCGGTCGATCTTCTCTAGCTGCTCCATCAGGTCATTACTGGTGTGGAGCCGTCCTGCCGTATCGCCGAGGACGACGTCGACGTCGTTGGCCTCGGCGTACTCGACGCCGTCGTAGATCACCGCAGCGGGATCGCCGCCCTGCTGGTGGGTGATCAGCTTCTTGCCGAGCGCGTCGGCGTGCTCCTCGATCTGTTCGTTGGCACCCGCGCGGTAGGTGTCGCCGTTCGCCAGCACCGACGAGTGGCCTCGCTCTTCGAGATACTTCGCCATCTTCGCGATCGAGGTCGTCTTGCCGACGCCGTTCACACCCGTGAAGATGATCACGAGCGGCTTGTCGGCCGTCGCGACGCGCTCGTCGAAGTCGAACTGGCCCACGCTGATGACGTCGACCAGCGCTTTTCGGAGCGCGCGCTGGACCACGCCGGTCGTGCTCTTGGTAAAGCGGTGGGTCTCGCCGATCGTCTCCTCGCGGATCGTCGCCAGGATCTCGTCGACGACGGTCAGTTCGACGTCGCTCTGGAGCAGTGCCATCTCGAGCTCGTCAAGGGGTGCTTCGACGTCCTCTTCCTCGATGATGGTCTGGCCGGTCGCCACGGACTTCGCACGCTTGGCGAAGCCGGGACCATCCGACTCGTCGGCCGAGTCGGCGTCAGTACCGGCTGGTTCGGGAGTCGTCGATTCGGCTGCGTCTGGGGCTGTCGCGGTGCCGTCGGCGTCGGTCGCCGCAGTAGCAGCCTCGGCGTCCTGGGCTGCAACTGACGCATCGGCGTCTGCTGGTTCTGCCTCCGCATCGGCCGCGTCCGCGGTAGCCTCCACGTCAGCCGCGTCTTCGTCAGCCGCGTCAGCTTCCGCTTCGGCCTTTTCTTCCGCGGACTCCTCGACGTCCTCGCGGAAGCTCCCGAGTTTTTCCTTGAGACTGTCGAACATCCCTTACTCGTCGTCGCCTTCCTGCTCTTGCATCTGCGCCATCTGCTGTTGCATCTGCTGTTGCTGGAGCTGCTGGGCCTTCTCCTCGATCTGCGTACTCTCGTCTTCGAGCTCCTCGATCTGCGCTTCGACGCCCTCGATCTCCTCGCCGACCGTGTCCTGTTTGGCTTCGAGCGTCTCGATGGCGTCGCCCTGTTCCTGCTCGGCCGAGTAGCCGCCGCCGAGGCCGACGATCACTTCGTCAATGTCCTGTACCTCTGCGCGCAGGTAGGCGTCACCGCCGAGGGGAACCTGCACCGTCGAACCGGATTCGAGCGTCTCGATGGCCTCGATGGCCTCGTCGATCTCGTCGGACTCCGTTTCGAGTCCGTCGATCTCCTCTTCGAGCGCTTCGATCTGCTGTTGGATCTCCTGGAGCTGCTGGCTCAGTTCCTGCAGTTGCTGCTGTCCACCGCCGCCACCGCCCATCATTGTTCGACACCCTCGATTTCGATCTGGGGGCGCTTGAGGCCGTGCTGGCTCCCGATGTTGGCGTAGGTGTGTTCTTCCGCGACGTTCTCGTTCTCCGCGTCGACTGTGGATTCGAACTCCTGCCAGCCGTCGCGAGCCTGAAACTTGCCGGTAACCGTGTATTGGCTCATACCATCGGATCCGCCCCGAAGTCGGAAGAACCTTGCTACTCGGGTCGACTGCAGAGGTCGGCTCAGCCTGCAACCTCGAAGTGCGTCTGTACGTTTTCCAGCGTCGTCCGGAGCTCTCGCTCGTTGTACCGCCGTGCAAACGGCGCTGCGACAGCCGAGAGCACATTCCCGGGGATCTCGTACGTCGCCGCGTACGTCAGCCGTGTCCCGCCGTCTTCGGCCTCGAACTGGAGGCCGATCTCGCCCTCGAGCCGTCCGCGCATCTCGAAGACCATCCGCTCGTCGGGCTCGTGGACGGTCTGGACCAGCTCGCCATCCAGTGCGACGCCCGCCATCCGGAAGGTGTGATCGAGGCGTTTGCCGCCGTTTTCTAGCCGCTCGACGTTGTCGATGTCGGCGATGCTGGGCGTCACTGCCATGTGGTTGTTCGGATCGTCGAGAAACGCGAAGACCTCATCGACCGGTGCCGGGACATGGATCGTCTCGCTGACAGTGCTCATAGCTGTCTGTAGTTCGCGTGACGGCAAAAACGTGAGTGGGAACGAGCGACCGATCAGTCGATATAGCCGAGCGCGTCCTCGATCCGACCCAGTTCGGGACCGGTCGTGTCCTCACCGACGACGTAGCCGTGCTCGTTGGCGACCAGCCCGGAGCCGACCAGCGGGCCACCGTAGTTGATCGTCCCCACATCCGCACGGACGTCGAGCAGGTCTTCAAGATAGTCGAGCTCGGCATCCGTGGTCTTCGGATGACAGAGAACGCCATCGGTGGTTGCGACCGCGGCGGTACCGACGGTGCGGACGCCAGCGAGTTCGCCCTGTTCGACCGGAACGTCGAGGGCGTCTTCGACGGTCGAAACAGCCTCCTCGGGGAGTTCGGGGTGGACGTACGCGCCGTAGTCGTTCGCGAGAACGACGTTTCCGGCGGCGTTGATCCGACCCGGAAGCTCGTAGACGTCAGTACCGGTCTCGTCCTCGAGCCGGTCGCGTTCGTGATCGGCGATCCGACTCGTGACCAACAGTCCGTTCTCGTTACCGGTGGCGAGCGCGCCGACCGTCCCGGAGCCGGCGACTGTCGTCGGAACGGCCGTGACCGACAGTTCGTCAGCCATGTCCTTGACGAGTTCCTCGTCGGCGTCGGGGCGGACCAGCAGATACTCGTCAGTAGCCGTCGCGAAGACACCGACGTACGCGGATCCGGTGAACGCGGCGCGGAGCAAAGTTACGCTGCGTGCTCTGCTTCGACGATGCTTTCGCCCTCCTCCTCGAAGCGGGCGGCGCGCACGCGAAGCTTGCTCGGCGGTTTCTTGCGGCCGCGCGACCAGACTTCCTCGTTGATCGAGGGGTCGAGACGGATGTTCTCTTCCTCAACCGAGAAGTGCTGGGCGAGGTGCTCGCGGACGAGCTTCATCGCGCGGTCTGCGCGCTTGTGTTTGGGCTCTGCCTTGGCGTCTCGCAGGGGAACGGTCATGACGCGTTCCTCGAAATCACTTGCGCTCATTATTCGTCAGTGCTCTGTCGCCGCCAGTTGCGTCGCTTCGGGTTGCGCGTCACGTCACGGTCGGTCTTGATCATCACCCACGCCGGAACACGACTATTCTGTCGCTCCAGTTTGGCGAGGCGCTTTTTCTTCGATTTCGATTTCTTACCCATAGTGGTGGGTCTTACCCGACCATCGTTTAAAATCTTGTTCTTTTCGGGGCGGGGAGCCATCTGTCTCGGTACAGTACCAGGGTCGTGGGATCGACAACCCCCACCGTTTTCGGTCCACCGATCCAATAGGTCTGCATGGAGGTCATCAACGTCACCGCAGACGCGGAGTCGTTCACCTGCAACGCCTACCTCGTGCCCGGCGAGCGCACGACACTGATCGACGCCGGTGCCATGCCGGGCGTCGAGGACGTCATCGCGGAGTACACGGACGAGCTAGACGCCGTCGTGCTAACCCACCAGCATGGCGACCACGTCCAGCAACTCGACGCCGTCCTGGATCGGTTCGACGCGAACTGTTTCGCCTACGGCAGCCACCCGAGACGGACCAACGGGCTCGTCGACGGCGAGGAGATCTCCATCGGGGACGAGGCCTTCGAGGTCGTTCACACGCCCGGGCACGCGGACGATCACATCTCGCTGATCAGCGACACGACCATCTTCAGCGGCGACGTCGTGGTCCACGACGACGGAGCCTTCGACTACGGGAGCTTCGGCCGGACGGATCGGCCCGGCCAGTCACGCGAGCAACTCATCGAAAGCATCGGGCGGATCCTCGACCGGCTCCCCGACGGCGTCGAACACATGTACGCGGGTCACGGCGACGAGTTCCACGGGGACGTTCGTGATGTCGTAGAGACGGCACTGGCGCGTGCGGAGAAACGAGAACCGAAATATCCGGAGGACTAGGCGGAACGTGCTTCCTTGGCTTTGGGCCGCAGTTTCCCGTAGCCACATTTGCGGCATCGGTCCGCTCCTTCGGCGTTGCGTGCGTTACATCGCATACAGATCATCTTGGTGAGGATCCGATCCTCCGCTTTCTCGAATGAAGCCATACCGGCCCGTTGGCCGCTCGCTCGTTTAAGCTTGGTGGTCCGTGCCGGCAGGAATGACGTGGGCGCCAATACTTCGATTACTGTAGTGTATCACTACAACTTTCGAAGTTAGTGACGGCAGACCGATCAGGGCCAGTTACTTAATCATTGACGATCAACGACAATGTGATATGGCGAGCCAGCTACTCGCGGACGAAGCGACCGACAACATCGTACGAACGAGTCGGACAGCGCTCGGCGACAGCCTCCGCTCGGTGACATACTTTACGCGGGACGACTACGAACAGCTCTACCTCCGGGACGACCTGGAACGCGACGCCGACCTCACCAGCTTCATCGGTCACGAGTGGCGTGGCTTCAAAACGGCACAGGCGGCCTACGAGGGCACCGAACTCGGTGATTACAACTACACGATCCGCGTCTTCGACAACGGCTTTTTGCTACGGGTGACCGACGAACGCGAAGGCGTGTTCGTCACCACGGACAGTCTCACGATGGGCGATTTCAACACCGTTGCACAGGCGGTACAGTCGGTTCTCCGCGACGATCTATAGTGCTCTCACTGGGTGTTTGCTGTCGAGAGCGCAACGCCCATGTCCGACGAACCCCCAGAGAGTACCAATGACAGCTGACGAGATCCCCGAGCCAGCACGTCGCGCGCTCGACCGCCACGACGCGTTCGAACAAATAGCGGACGGCTACGAGTGCACGACGACGCCGTTCGACGCCACCGTTCGAGCACGTCCAGCCGAGGGCGAGCGAGACGCTGCCTTCGAGATTGCGGTTCGCGTCCCGACGCTCGATGCCGTTGTAACCGACCAGACGGTCGGAGGCGCCGTTGCGACCGACTGGTTCGAGACCTTCGAGCGCCGGCTAGCGGACGCGTACCACGCCGCCGACGTGAGGGAGACGGACGAGCCGGTACTCGACCGTGATGACGAAACGATCACGGCGACGTTTGGCCTCCGCGCCTGGAGCGCAAGCAGCGGCGTCGACGCCGCAAAAGCCGTCATCGACTTTACCGAAGGAACCTACGTGCAGGGAGTCGTCCCCGGCTACGAGTACGGCGAGCCGGTCGCCGGGCTGCTGGAACGAGCACAACAGAACGGGAGTGCAGACGACGCGGCCCGCGGCGGTATGCCGCTCTAGTCCATCGCGATATAGGTGTGCGTGTCCTCGACGCCGTCGACGTCCTGAATTGCCGTTGCAGCGATATTTTTCACTTCGCCCGGCGTGTCGACGAGCACCTTGGCGATGATATCGACATCACCAGCGACGATATGGGCGTCCTCGACGCCATCGATTCCCGCGATCTCTGCACGTAGTCGATCCGCCTGTCCCGTGTTCGCCTTGATCATGACGTATGCAGTAACCATCTATGTCCCTCCCGCGCTCGCCTGTGCGGCGGCGCGGCTGTTGTCGCCGACCAGTATCTGTCGCACGTCACCAAGCACGTCGAAGTCCGCGAGCACGACCAGTCGATCGCCCTCCTCCAGTGATTCGTCCGGGTCAGGAATGTCAAGTGGTTCATTCTCCTTTCCGAACGCGAGCACGGTTGCGTCCGCGGGAAGCTGGAGTTCGCTAATTGTGTAGCCCCGCGTCGGCGCTTCTTCAGTCACCGTCAACTCGACGACCTGCAGGTTCTGGGCGATATCGGCGATCGCGCGAATATCGCCGCCGAGCAGGGCGTTTTTCGCGCCGATCGCGCCCAGCCGTTCGGGGTAGACGATCTCGTCGACCTCGGCCGCGTACTTCCGGTAAATATCCTCTCGGTAGTCCTCGTCGATGCGCAGGATCGTCCGACAGCCGTGGTGTTTGCCGATCAGACAGGCCGGGAAGTTGGTGTTGAGATCCCCCGAGAGCGCGCCGAGGGCGTCGGCTTCGTCGATTCCGGCGCGTTCGAGGACTTCCTCACGGGAGCCATCGCCGCCGACGACATCGAATCCCTGATCGCGGGCTCGTTCCGCGACCGCCGCATCGCGTTCTACCAGCGTCACCTCGTGTCCCTCTTCCTGGAGTACGCGACCGGTCCGCAGTCCGACTCGGCCAGCGCCTATGATAACAAACCGCATATCAGCGCATACGCTTGCCCCCTTCAATAATGTTACTCCTGTAGTCGTCGATTGGCGGTTCCCTGGGTGGGTTCACAGTACGGTGATCTACCGCGTTATTAGCGACCGCTACTCGAACGATCGGACAGCAGCTTGACGCGCCACCAGATACGCTGTGACCGTCACGCCGAGTAGCCCAACGATCAATCCGAACCCTGGGACTTCATCAGCGTCGACAACCCCATCGTCCTCGTCGCCCGTATCGATGTCAAGCTCGATCTCACGCTCCGTGGCCTGGTCGAGGTCGAGTGATGTAGGTAGAGGGCCGTGTTCTATCCCCGACCGTACGTCCTCTGCAGTACTCGCATCAGGCGAGGTGATAACGAACACCGGATTATTGACCCACGTCCCATCGTTGATCTGTTCAGCAAGCCCCCCTGTCATACTCAGCCCAGAAATTTCTTCGTCATCAATCGTGATTAGCTGACAGTAGCCGTAGGGCGGTTCTCCGGCTTCGCTCCAGGCACAGTTGTTGACTCCTTCTGTTGTAATGCCGCTCTCTTGTAACTGATCCACATATTCGGGGGCAGAGCTATCGGTGATGACGAGCGGCACCCGATACTGATTCGATTGTTCGGGTTGTTCGACACTGCCGATAGAGGCGACGTCCTCCCTGGTCAGCAAGACGTCTTCTTCGTAGCCAGCCTCGGTATCGCTCGGATGGTGAATCACGATTGCCACGTCGTTACGATCCGTGATCAGGCTCCGAAGCCGCTCGCGGTCCCGGGCAGGTGCTTCGACAACGATTTCAGTGGTACCATCAGCGTCGGTAGTATGAGAAACAGTCGCATTGTCGTACCCGGCATCGGCAAGTCTGGAATCGACGATCTCGACGAACAGATCTCCTGTCTCGTCAGTGACACCGGACCGGATCTCCGTCTCATCACCGTTGAGCCCGACTTCGTCGAGTGCTGATTCGAATTGTTCCTCCGAGATGTCGTCACTACGCACTTCCAGTGTAGCCTCGCTTCGATCGTAGACAACCTGTCGATCATCGACCCCGAGGTGGTCGGCAACCATATCGACGACATCGGACGGCGGTTCCTCTGACTCTTCGACGTTCTCAGCGGTGATCCCCACGAGGGGGCCGCGGATCTCGACGCCATCGATCATCTCGGCGTCCGTGTCTGCCGCCGTGTTAGTAGCGATTGACTCCTCGCCAACTGCGGTACCCGCCACCCCAACCGCAGAGACCACTACCAGAACTGACCCCAGCATAGCTAGCACAACGAACAGCCACAGCCATCGACGGAACGACAGGAAACCCCCACGGTTCGTTGGTTGATTCGACATGAATGAACCAAAGAATAACATTACAATAAAATTTTACACGGCTATCCGGTACTCGAATCGCCACCTACAATTCAACGACTTCTCGAAACGTGGTCGTGTGATGACCCTGTCGCAGAAAGGTTTTTGACGTGCCATAGAGTACCACACAGCATGGTTCACGCGTTCGTCATGGTGAAGACGGCAGCCGGGAAGTCGGAGAGTTTGCTCGCCGAGGTCCGCGACGAACCACATGTCGTGGAGGCCCACATCGTGGCGGGCGAGTACGATATCATCGCGGAAGTCGAAGTCGACGAAGTGTATCAGGTACTGGACGCTTCGTCGAGCGGTATCCAGGCGCTTTCGGGCGTTAACGACACGAAAACGTACATCTCGCTTGACTAGTTCTCCGAGAGGACGCCACCGATCGCACCGGCGAGGGCGCACTCGATCGCGACGATCATCGAGAAGAACACGATCGCGACAGCGAGGACGAACCCGCCGGTTGCACCGATCGCACTACCGACCGGCCCACCGGCAGTCCCGACGATCGTCAGGCCGATCCACAACAGCACTCCCGCAACGATTCCGCCGAGACTACCTGCGAGGAGGCCGTGCCACGCGCCGCCAGTCAGTCCGCCACCTGCGAGATAGCCCGCGACGAGCCCGCCGATCAGTCCTGCCGTAAGCTGGCCAAGTCCCGGGACGGCGACGCCGAAGATACTCAGCACCGTCAGGACGAGAAAGCCGATCACGACCGCACGCCAGTTTGTCATAGACCCGCTAGACCGGCGAGCCGTATAAGCGCATCAACACACGCGCGGCCCGAAGAACGGCCTTTTATAGCCAGCTACCATATCCGGAGCTATGATTTTCGAGGATCTTCCGACGACGCCACGGTCGGAGGAGCTCATCGACAAGGCGTTCTCTCGCGCGTCGCGGTCCGGCCGAGCGAAGCAGGGCCGAGAGGCCCAGGAGTCAATGGTACAGACCGCATCGAACATCCTCTCGGACAACCTGGAGAACGTCGTGACGGCGTGGCCCGATTTCGACGAGATCGATCCCTTCTACCGCGAACTCGCCGAAGCGATCGTCGAGACCCACGAGTACGACACGGAGGCCGACGGCGTCGACGCGCTCAGACAGAGCCTCTCGGAGGTGACCTGGGCGAGCCGACAGACCAAACAGATCGGCGACGAGGCGATGGGGAAGATGCGAAAGGCCAGCGACGATCTGGCCCGGAAACACCGCAAGCAGGCGTTCGCACGGATGGCCGACGTCGTCGAGCAGGTCGCGCCAAACCTGCTCCTGATCGGTGCCGCGCGGGACGCCCTCAAGACGCTGCCCGAGATCAACCCGGACGAACCGGCGATCGTCGTCGCGGGCTATCCGAACGTCGGAAAGTCCTCCTTTGTCAACACGGTCACCAGAGCGCGCCACGAGACTGCGGAATATCCCTTCACGACCAGAGGGATCGGCGTCGGTCACTTCCACGGGTCCGACGTGCCGAGCGAGCTTCGCGAGGACGAGCGTTCGGCCGCGGACGACCACGTGCGGTATCAGATCGTCGATACGCCGGGGCTGCTCGACCGCCCACCTGAGGAGCGAAACGACATCGAGTCACAGGCGGTCAGCGCACTCGAACATCTCGCCGACTGTGTGCTCGTCGTCGTCGACGCCAGCATGGACTGTGGCTACCCGATCGACGTCCAGCTCGAACTTCGCGACGCCTTGCAAGCGCAGTTCGAGGACGTCCCCGTGCTGACGATCTGCAACAAGATCGATCGGTCCCGCGATGTCGAGGCCGATCACTACATGAGCGTGACGGAAGACGAGAACGTTGAGGGTGTGCTGGCGGCGGCGGTCGACGCGATCGACTACGAGCCCGAGCTCCCCTTCGAGCAGTAGGCAGGCCCTTGCCGTTTCAATGGCGAACAGGCACCGCGGCAGTCACGACGCGGGTCGGTGCGCACCCGCTTGCCGCGCCGTGGTCGCTCGTCAGGTCATGCCGGGGCTGGCCGCGGGATCGGTTTTGAACCTGTGGACAGGCCGCCCGTCGAGTTCTCCGCCGAGTTGTTCCACGGGACACCATGGCACGTGACGTGAGCCTTTTGGCCGCCGCGCGTCAACGAGGCGTATGTTCGATGACCGACCGAACCGCGCCGACGAGGTCGTCCTCGCCGGGCGGTCGAACGTGGGCAAGTCGACGCTGATGCGCGAGTTGACGGGCCACAGTTTCGAGACGGGCGGCAAGCCCGGCGTGACGCGCTCGCCGAACAGCTACGACTGGGCGAGCGACGACTTCATGATAACTGATCTGCCCGGCTTTGGCTTCATGTCCGGCGTTCCCGAGGAGGTGCGCGAGGAGATCAAGACCGAGGTCGTCCAGTATATCGAGCGCCACGCCGACGACATTCTGGTGGCGATCCTCGTCGTCGACGGGAAAAGCGTCATCGACATCATCGATCGCCACTCCGGCGAGGGCGAGATTCCCCACGACGTCGAGATGTTTCACTTCCTTCAGGAGCTCGATATTCCGACCGTCGTCGCGGTGAACAAGATGGACAAAGTCGACGACCGGGACGAGCGACTGAACGATCTCTGTGACCGGCTGGGGATCTACCCGCCGTGGAAGCAGTGGCAGGAGACGATCGCGCCGATCACCGCAAAGAAGGGGTCGATCGAGCCATTGAACGACGCGGTTCGCCACCACCTCGAAGCCCAGAAGCGTGACGACCTGAAGAAGTTCTTCTGAGTTGCTCACTCGATCTCGATCGACCAGTTACCGTCGGCCTCGATATTAATCCAGAATGCACCTTCATCCGGACGAAAGATGTTCGTTCCTTCATACTCGCCGATCTCGTTTATTAGCAGGCTTTGATTACCGCCCGCGTCGTGGGTCCAGGCGATGAAGTTACGCTCCCCATCGTGTGTCGCGTTGACCTCACTGACACCCTCCGCCCGGAACGGCCCTCGCCACGCCCAACCGCTGCCGGATGTCTCAAAGGGAGCCTCCTCGACGTCCTCGGTTAGTATTTCGGGCTGGTCAATATCTATCGTCCAGTCGCCGTCGGCATTGATATCGACCCGATACAGCCCTCCATCGACCGCCATCATCGACGAACCATCCGTACCCCGAAACACGTTCAGCAGCTGGATATCCTCCCACGGCTCTCCCTCGATGTTGACCATTCTCGCTCGGAAGTTTCGCTCTCCATCGTGTGTGAACTCGACTGTCAGAACCCCCTGTCTGAGTTCGATCTCAGGAGTGACTTCCGGGCCGGATCCGTCGAACGAGTGAGAGTCCCCGCCCTCGACGAGAACACCATTCGCCTCTTCGTCTGTGTCGTCCTCGCCGTCCGCTGGTTCGCCCGGGTCTTCGGGCTCTTCATGCTCCTCATCAGGCTCTTCGCCCGGTTCCTCGTCGTCTCCGATACAGCCCGCCAACGCGGATAGCCCCCCAAGAACACATAGATGGAGCCAGCGCCGACGACTCGAACGCTGTTGTTTTATCCACTGTCCCCCACCTCCGTTTGGTGCGCCAGTTTGTTCGTGCATTGTCGGACTCCAGTGGTGCATTCGGCTAGCAAATATCGTCGACTTGTACGCAGCCTAATTCGCTGAACCGAGTACAGTAGCGACGTATCCACGTTTTTGATGACGACAACAGATGGTATAACGGTAGTTGCCACTACGGCATATTTATGCATCAGTAGTATGAAATTATGGAACCCACAATTTCCTGGCATGCCGCGCAGTCGTCTTGCCACGCCTGTAGAGCGCTGGCGGCGAGTGACCGTTCACCCCAACCGCTCGACGAGTCCCTCACCGTCGACGAAGGGGATTCCCTGAGTAGCGGCGTACTCGCGGGCCGCCGCGGTCGAAAGCGCCCGGCCAGTGTCGTCGTCGAGCATTTCACAGACGACTGCAGCGGGCGGCTGGTCGGCGGCCTGAGCTAGCGCGATCCCGAGTTCGGTGTGGCCCTGTCGCTCGTCGAGAAGTCCGTCGGCGGCCCGAAGCAGGTGAACGTGGCCAGGGGCGCGGAACTCGCTTGCGAAGTCCTCGGCGTCGAGCGGAGATCCGTTCTCGACTGCCGCCGCGAACTCGGCGACTTCGGTGATCGTCAGCGAACGGTCCTCGTCGGTGATGCCGGTGAACGTATCACGGTGGTTCACCGTCAGCGAAAACGACGAGCGGTCGCCGTAGGCGAGGTGGTCGGTCTCACTGGCTGGGTGGTCGATCGCATCCGAGAGGAACGGCAGCGACGCGGCATCGGCGACAGTCCCGGAGAGACCGACGCAGACCAGCCCACCCGCGTCGTTGCGCAGTTGCTCGACCGCATCCACATCGACCGCGCCTGCGGGATAGATAATGTCGGTCTCGCCCTCGCGATCGTCGAAGTCGTGGACGCAGACGGGCTGGCCCTCGCGGAACGCCGCAATCGCTTCCTCGACCGGATCGACAGGCGGCGCATCGGCGACCTCCGCGTTGCTGGTGGTATCGACCATGTTATCGATCCTCCACGAAGACAGTGACCGTATGCTCGTCGTCGAGGTCGAGTTCGTCGCGAAGTCTGTCGGGCGCGATGAGTTCCAGCTGATCTTCGTCGTGGTGGGTGCGCTCGGGCGCGATGACGTGGGCACCCTCGTAGCGCTCCCCGTCCGCGGCCTCGATGGTTGCCGGGTAACAGACTGCCGGGCCGTAGGTCCGATCCTCGTCCTCCCAGCCGTCGATATGGACCGGTTCGAGCGCTTCCATTGCGGATCGCCGCCGGATGCTGGCGTCGGTGAGTTCGACGTTGAGCGTCCCCTCGAACGGTTCGTAGGCCAGTCGCTCGCGGAACTGCGCCATGTAGCCCGGCAGGGAGATGTAGTGTTTCCCCTCGCCCATCCCACCGGTGATGGTGCCGACGAGTTCGACCGTCGTCGCCCCCTCGAAAACACGTCGATAGTCCTCGTACTCGGCCCGCAGCGCCTGCTCTCCGTCGTCGGTGATCGAGAGCCACTGCCCGTCGGTCACCGTCTCACGGGTGAGATACCCGGCGTCTTCGAGTCGCTGGAGCCGACGCGACGCCGTCTGTGTCGAGACGTCGAGTTGCTCTGCGAGGTCCGAACAGGAGGCCTTCATCTCCCCCGCAATCGCGCCGTCGAGCGCAAGCAGTTTCAGGACGGCGAGTTCGTCGTGTCCGACGGTCAGCGTCGGTGCATTTGACATACCAGAACGTTTGGTCTACCCGCTCATAAGCATAACGAATATGGAATGCATCACAGAAACTTGAATCAGATTGACCGTGTTATGGATTATTGGCACCGGGCGCAAATAAGCCCAGTGAGCTATATGACGGGTCTTTATTTGTTATTCCAGAACTCGCTTCCCTTCTGGAGTTTCGGCACCCAGGTGTCGGCGTCTTTCGCCAGCAGCGCGACGCGGGAGTCGGGCACGTCCTTGATCGCGTCGTGGTCGGGCATGTGCTCGCGGATCGCCTCGGTGAACGCAACGACGTCCTCGTGGTCGGGCATCGAACTCCGGTCCAGTCGGCCCCGGGAATGGCCCACGTGCATGTACGCTTTCAGCTCGATGTAATCCGGGTTGGCACGGTCGTAAAAGGCAGCGTACCAGTCGGGATCGCGCATGTTCTCGCCGTCGACGAGCGTCGTCCGGAGGACAGTCCGGGTATCCTCCTTTTCTGCCAGCACATCCATCGTATCGACGAGGCGCTCCCAGGCGTCGTCATCGACGGGCTTGACGACCTCGTCGAAGGTCCACCGATCCGGCGCATCGACGCTGACGTACAGCTGCGTGGGATCACATCGCTCCAGCATCTCGGGGTTGGTGCCGTTGCTCACGAGGAAGGTGGTCATATCGCGGGCGTGGAACTCGTCGATCAACTCCGGAAGATAGGGGTAGAGGGAGGGCTCGCCATCCAGCGAAATCGCGACGTGACGGGGCTCCATCGACTCCTCGAACACCTCGCGGGGTACCTGCTCGTTCCCACCAAAGCCCGAGAGCAGCTTCTTTTGCAGGCGGATCGAGGCGTCGACAACGGCTTCGGGGTCATCCCATTCCACGTCATCGAGTTCGTACGCATGACCAGCATGATCCCGCCAGCAAAAGACACAGCGCTCGTTGCATTTGACGACCGGCGTCATCTGGATACACCGGTGGGACTCGATGCCGTAGAAGGCGTATTTGTAACATTTGCCCTCGCCGCGCAGGGCATTGGCCGTCCACCCACAGGTCTGGGCGGCAGTGTGGTTCTCGCTGTGGTATTCGGGGTCGCTGACCTGTTTTGCCCCGTCCGATTCGCTCATTGTAGGGTGGATGGTCGCCAGGATTAAAACGTCCTTCCTCTCTATCGCCCCTTACGGAAATACGAGGAGAAATCCCCGTCCGTTAGACATACGATAGCCCGGGACCCCGTCCCAGAGAGTGTAGGACTACCATACCGCCACAATAATTGTCCAGACCACCAGTACATGCCACAGGATCGCAGCAAATGCTCGCTGGACATCGCTTTCCGGGAGCGGCGGGTTTCGAAAGATTGCATCATAGACGAATGGTGTAGCGAGCACAACCCCGGCGACCATGCCGTACTCTATTGGAACCACCGTAAGCACACCAATAATCCACCCACTGAGCAACGCTACCGGGATGGCCACCAGAATCCAATCATAGCGATACACGACTTCTCACCTCAACTGCACAGACAACGTCTGACGTAATAGCCCTCATACACATGTACTGTCAGGGAGCCTCGATTTACGATGACATTTTAGTCAGTTGTATGGGGAGTGTTTCACCTGTACTGACCACACGCCAGTCAGAGCCTGTTACTAAGAGATTCAACAGAGCCTATTCTCTGCATTTCAGAATTGATCGATTCGTCAGATGATCTGTAAAATCGTATATATTCTATATGCACTCGCTTGACGTAGTAGCTACTGGTGAACGAAAATGAGCACTGTAACACCGACCCCTGAATCGTACTCCCTCGAGACGGGATGGAAAACGCTGGCAGTAGCAGGTGGCAGTATCGCCGTACTGGGCGTCCTCGCGATGATTCTCCCGCTTGCAGTGGGCGTAGCGGTCTCGTACATCGTCGGGGGACTCCTCATTGTGGGCGGTCTCGTCCACGGAGCGCATGTAGTGTCTGCAAAAGGATGGATGGGATCACTCTGGCAGCTAACACTCGCCATCGTGTCGCTCGTCGCTGGGATCGTCATCGTGGTGAATCCGATCATCGGTCTCCTGAGTCTCACACTCATGATCGTCGCATACCTGCTCGTCGACGGCATCGTCGAACTCGGGGTGAGCCTTCGGATGGAGCGTGGCTCTGGCCGTGGGTGGATCGCCGCTAGCGGGGGCCTCTCACTCGGCCTGGGAGTGTTGCTCTGGGCACAATTCCCCGAAGTTGCCGCATGGGTCGTCGGGTTCATGATCGGAGCGAGCTTGTTCCTTACAGGACTCTCGATGGTCGCCGTGGCATATACCGGCCGCCAACCAGTCGAGGACATCACACCCCCAGCGGGTGAACCCCGCGGGATGTGACATAATTTTTTATCTGAAATACGGTTCAGCTGACCCGAATCGGCTCAAGGACAGGCCGGATTGTAACAATACGAACCCGAGCCGAAAGCGAATTGGGCGGGGGGGCCGTCTCCCCGATAATGAAGCCGATCAAGGACAGCGTTCACGACTATATCGCGCTCGATCCGGTCGCCGAAGCCCTGATCGACACGCCAACCGTCCAGCGGCTTCGCAACGTCAAACAGCTCTCGACCGTCAGGCTGGTCTATCCCGCTGCCAATCATACCCGGTTCGAGCACAGCCTCGGCGTCTACCATCTTGCTGACACTGCTGTCGGCCATCTCGACGTCGACGCAGACACGGCGGCACACCTCCGGGCCGCCGCACTCCTCCACGATGTCGGGCATGGGCCATATGGCCACCAGACCGAGGAGGTGATCCACAGGCGGACTGGCACCGATCACGACGAGGTCGACTGGCTGCTGACCGATCCCGACCGGCCAGTCTGTCAGGCCATAGAGCAGCTCGGACTCGACCCCGGGCGTGTCGCCGACCTCGTCGCAGGCGAGGGACGGCTCGGCGCGCTCGTCTCGGGCGAGCTCGATGTCGACCGGATGGACTATCTCACCCGCGACGCCCACCACACCGGCGTGCCGTATGGCGCGATCGATCACGGTCGGCTCGTCCGTGAACTTCGTCTGGAGAACGACCGGCTCGTCCTCAGTGAAGGGAACGTCGCGACGGCGGAATCGATGCTGTTCTCACGCGCCCTGATGAACGCCGTCGTCTACCGGCACCACGTCTCTCGGATCGCCGGGGCGATGCTCGACCGCGCCTGCGAGCGATATCTGGACCGGACCGACGTGGATGTCGAGTCGTTCCGCCGGATGGCTGACCACGACCTGCTCGTTGCGCTGGCCGAGCACGTCCCTGCGCTCGGTCGCCGTCTGGAACACCGCGATCTGTACAAGCGTGCGGTCTGGACGGGGATCGAAAACGTCCCACCGGGCACTGTCGACGTAGGCTACGAGGAACAGCGGCGGGCGGAACGGGAGATCGCCAGCGCGGCGGAGGTCGATCCGACCGACGTGATCGTCGACATTCCGGATCGGCCACGGCTCAAGGAGTCCTCGACCAGCGTCGTCGTCGACGGCGTCGTCCAGCGGCTGGAGGACGCCTCCGAGCTGGTGAGAGGGATCCGGCTGGCGGAACGTGCCCGCTGGCGACTCGGCGTCTACTGTCCCGGCGAACGGACCGAATCGGTCGGGCAGGCTGCCCGTGACGTGCTGGGGATCGCCTAGCGATTCGGAAACGTCCGTGCGACCTGTTCGCGTGTTTCCGCCGTCGATCCGGAGTTGTCGATCGCGACGTGGTACATCTCGATCGGGTGGAACTCCTCGCGGAACTCACGGTAGACCTCGACGTCAGCGTCGCTCATCCCGTCCCCTCGGTCGGCGATCCGAGCCTCTGCGACCGGACGCTCACAGACGACTTCGAGCAGACGAAACTCCGCACCTGCACCCATGGCAATCTCTCGGACCGCGCGTCGCCGCTCCCGATCGGCGAAGGTGCCGTCGAGGACGACTGACTCGCCCGCTTCGAGCGCGGATTCGGTGCGATCGAACAGTTCGCGGTAGACGCGTTCGATCTCCTCGTCGGTGTACTGCGGATCGTCGTATAGCTCCTTGCGGACCACGTCGGTTCGGAGCCGTTTCGCGCCCAGTCGCTCGGCGACGAACTCCGCGACGGTGGATTTTCCCACACCCGGGAGCCCACAGAGGACGACCAGCCGGGGATCGGTAGTTTTCGTGGCGTCCACCCGCTCGGTCGTGGACTGCTGGTCTCGCCTGTCGGTGTCGCCGTGATCTCCGGTCATGCTCGGTTCCGCCCCGCTAGGGCCTGTCAGCACGTCGGACCACCGGAAGCAAAATAGCTTCGACTGTAGAAGCCGACGTGGGCACGCTTTTGGTATTGCTCTCCCATCGGTTCTGTATGGCCGATTTCGAGGGCACGAGTGCGATCGAGACCTACTCCGGACTCGCCGTCGATCCGCTCGATCCGGAGCCGTCGACGATCCGTGTCGAGGACATCGCACATGGGCTGGCTCACACATGCCGATTCGCCGGGCAGTGCCAGTTCTATTACTCCGTCGCGACTCACGCCATCCACGTCAGCCAGGAACTGGCCGATAGTGAACCGATCGTACAGCTCTATGGGCTCTTTCACGACGCGAGTGAAGCCTACATCACCGACGTTCCACGCCCGGTAAAGCGAAAAATAGACGCGTACGATCGCATCGAGCATGACGTCCTTGCTGCTGTCTGGGACCGGCTGAATATCCCCCACCCCGACGACGAACAGTGGCAGGCCGTGATGGACGCCGACGACAGGATGCTCCGACACGAAGCAGAGACGCTGCTCTCGGAATACACCCCATCGCCAGTGCCGGACCTACCTTACGAGCTATCGCCGTGTCGCCCCGACGAGGCACGTCAGCAGTTTCTCGATCGTGCGGCGCTCCTCCGCGAGCGAATCTGAGTACGGAGTCAGTTCCCTCCGAACGTGTCCCATCACCGGCAAATCCCTTGGATCGGCTCTGGTGAATCACTAGACAGCACCGGAACGAACCGTCAGAACTAGGAAGTTG